>JAGBDG010000190.1 GCA_017937625.1 Muribaculaceae bacterium
ACCGGGGTGCGAAGCCCCCGGACATGGATGCTCCTCAGTACCGCGACAAGCGCCGGAGGAAGCGCAGTCGCGGACGGCGATAGCCAAGGGTCTGTGCTGGCGCGTTACGAGCCGTCGCGTCCTCCGGGGCTCGGCTCGAATGGGGGAGGAGGACGAGTTCCCGCAGCTGTCGCAGCGGGTTGTAAAAATACCGCCCCTCCGGGGCTCGCCCTCGCCGCGGACGGCTACAGCCAAGCCGTCCGGAGCATAGCAACTGATCTCTCGGAGGGAGTAAAGGCGGCAAAGCCGCTCACAGCCCCGGAATAAGCTTGCGTTTCCGGGGTACATGCCATCAGAATCGTATTTTTGCCGGAGGCAATAAACCGTCGGTCTGTCAGCGCCTGACACGCAAATGCGCGAAAGTTTTGGAAAAAATGCGGGAGAAGTGGGTATATCTCAAAAAAATATGTAACTTTGCGGAGCAGACCGAACTGAGCCCCCGGTCGCGGGGTAGAGGGAGGGAAGCAAGGAAAGCCTTGGCACCTTTCCGGCGCGAAAGCGGCGGGGAAATGTCAGGGCAGAAAATGATGAAAAGCGTTTATCCGCGCTGATTCTTGACGAATCGAAATTCTCGCAAGATTTTGTCTATGTCAAGGGTCGAGCAACGATGGATGCCCGTGGATATGTAATTATCTTGTGTCCGGCACACTGTCTCGTGAGAGACGACGCCGGATACTATTGATTGCATATACAAGCGTAGGGGCTTCTTCGTTGCCGTCCGACATAGACAGGGCAATGCGAGAAGCCTCGATTCGTAGGACGGCAACTGATACAGATTCCTACGCTTTTTTTGTAAACCAGTCTAATCCAATACCGGGAGAGGAGTCCACGGAGCCGTCGCTAACCAATCATCTAATTATATGAAATTTTATCTACACAACAACGGCGCACAGTACCGTTTCTTGGCTGTGCTCCTGCTTGCGGTATTTGGCATATCTGCCGCTTCCGCACAGACCTCTGACGAAATCAACGCCGCAATCCTTCAGGAAGGCTCATTACCTCCAACATGGACAAACGATGCCACACATCCGTGGTATATCACGCAGGACCCAGATGATACGACATCTTATATCCGCACACCGGAAAAAGAGGGAGATACTAACTTCACCTCGACCTTAAGTTTCACATATACATCTACATATTATACAGAAATAACGTTTGAAATATCAAGGTTTGTTGTTGATTACGCAGATAACGTTGTTATCAAAATAGATGGAGAAGAAAAATCGAGATTTAGAAATTCTTCCTGGACTTCTTTTAAATATATCTTAGATGCAGGAAGTCATACTATTGAATTTATATCTACATCTACACGTACAAATTATAATAATTATGATGAATATAACACAGCCATATGCAATCTAAAGGTACTGGAATGTAAGGAACTGGAATCGGTATGTCTGAAAGAAGGCTCTCTGCCTCTCACTTTCGAGAATGACCCGGATAATATGTGGATTACTGATAACGGTTTTATCCGTTCCAATACTCAGGATATAGAAGGCGAGGCATCGTCAAAGATCTCGACAACTTTCACCATTGACAAGGTTTCTGTCTTCTCATTTGAAATCAGAAACCGCACGCTCTATGATGAATATGAAGCCAAAGTATATCTTGACGGCGCATTGTACGGCACTTGCACGGCTACAAACTGGCAATTCAGCTCTGTGGTGCTGTATCCAGGAACGCACACTGTCGAATTCGAGAATCGGCAATTTTCATATTCGGATTATGATGAAAGCATAACCGAAATCCGCAATGTACGTCTTGACCAGACTTGGTATGTGGCAAACCTCACAAAGCCGGGAGAGTTCGCTCTGCGTCTGATTGAGGCGCTCGATGGCAAAAACCTTCAGGATGCGGAGCTTGTGAAGATAAACGGCACAATGAACTCCGACGACTGGAGCGCGATAAAACAGCTCACCGGTGTTATGGCGATTGACTTCACCGGAACAGACATAACCGAAATTCCTGCCCAAGGCATGTACGGTCTTTCACGGTTGAATACCGTGATGCTGCCCGAAACACTTACAAAAATAGGCAATGAAGCATTCCGCGGAACGAATTTTTATCAGATAACGGTTCCCGCATCGGTAGAATATATCGGGTCAACGGTATGGGATGACACTCCCTTGCGATATATCACATTCGCTCAAGGTTCAAAGTTGACAGGAATCGGTAGGTATGTTTTTCGCGGTACTAAACTGACAGAGTTTGTCATGTCGGATGCTGTGACTGAAATAGGAGAATATTTATTCAGCGGTTGCAAATCGCTCCGCAGACTTCATTTATCAGATAATCTGACAGAAGTTCCTGAATATGTTGCTTACGGGTGTGACTCGCTTTCAGAAGTCAATATTCCGCTAAAAGCGACATCTATCGGAGATTATGCTTTTTATAGAACTGCTTTGCGGAGTCTGGATATACCGGCATCGGTCAAGACATTGGGCAGCAATTTTGCTGCATATTGCTATTTACTGAAAGAAGTGACCCTTCCGCCCGATTGCAGCAGCCTTGACGGTTGTTTTAATGGTTGTACTGCTTTGGAAAAAGTCGTGATTCCATGTGCGACTCCGCCGTCCATCACGTCCGATCCGTTCTACGGTGTCGCAAAAGAAAACCTACGGGTTTTAGTACCAGACTTCGCACTCGCGGCATACAAGACAAACATCTACTGGTATCAGTTTACGTCGCTTCAGCCGGGGGACGAGGCGTCCGTGAGGGACTACTGGGCAATCCGCGGTAACCTCACCCTCGACGGCAGCCACGCGATGCAGGGCACACCTTCGGTAGAGATAATGACCAACAGCTCGCTTGTCATGGAATCGGACGCCGCACAGGGCTTCGACACGTTCACATACAACACCAGTGAATCAGCTCCCGCGTCTTTCCTTAGCCGCAGCAATACCGTGACGGCAAACAAGCTTGAGTCGCGCTTCTATGTCAGCTCAGCGAACAAATGGTTCTTCTTCTCGCCGGTTACCGACGTCAACATGAGCGACGTGACATTCCCCGCGTCAGACTCTTGGGTAATCCGCTCCTACGACGGCGCTCGCCGCGCAAGCGAGAACAGCACCTCCGGCAACTGGATAACAGTACCCGCTGACGGTACATTGCACAGAGGCGAGGGCTATATCATCCAGGCAACAGCCACCGGGTGGCTCAATATGCCCGCGGCAACGACAGAGCACGAGAAGTTCTTCGGCGCTAACGTGGTGACGCTTCCGCTTGCCGACAACACTTGCGAGACGGCCGAGAACGCAGGCTGGAACTTCGTGGCAAACCCCTACCCGAGCTACTACGACATCTACTACATCAACATGCAGGCGCCCATTACCGTATGGACCGGCTCTACCTACCGCGCTTACTCGCTTAACGACGCCGACCGCGGCGACGACACCTTCGTTCTCCGCCCCATGCAGCCCTTCTTTGTTCAGAAAAGCTCGACAGACCTCACCGCGTCGATGCCCCTGACAGGACGCCAGACCGACGCTACCATCGACCGCACGCGCGCCCCGCGCCGCGAGGCTACGGTCGACCCGGACCGCCTGAAGCTGAATCTCGAAATCTTACGCGCCGACAGCGAGGAGGCTGACGACTACACCCGCATCGTGGTCAACGACGCAGCAAAGATGGACTACGAGACACGCTGTGACGCGTCGAAGTTCATGAGCCTTGACGCAACAGTCGCTCAGATATACTCTATCGGCGGCAAGGAGCACCCCATGGCAATCAACGAGCGCCCCTACGCCGACGGAAATGTGGCTCTGGGCGTATATCTGCCGGAAAAAGGCAAGACCTACACCATATCGGCACGCCGCGCCGACTGCCGCGCATGGCTCTACGATGCCCTCACAGGCATAGAGCATGACCTGACGCTCGGCGACTACGTCTTCGTAGCCGACAAGGCAGGCACCGACAACAGCCGATTCACCGTACGCCTCGCTCCTGTCACCACCGCAGTTGAAGACCTCGACGCGACACCCGTCAAGGTAACAGGCAACGCAGGTTGCATCACCGTCAGCGCTCCCGCCGACTCGCATATCGCAGTATACGCAACCGACGGCAGAGTCGTGACAAGCATGGATGCCGAGAACGGCGCAGCCGAGATTCCCGCTGCCGCAGGCGTCTATGTCGTGAAAGTGAACGACCGTACCTTCAAGACTATCGTCAAGTAAAGAACCATCAACCCCCATAACAATATGAGGCTACTCAAGAAAATACTTCCGCTGCTCGTGCTCCTGCTGTGGAGCGCGGCAGCGAGAGCCGCCGACGATACGTCGGGAGCGGGGGGCGATTACACCCTTACGACACGATGTATCCCTGAGAACGGAGGACGGACAAGTTCAGGCGGTAAATTTACATCCGGCTCGACAGTATACCTTACTGCCACTCCATCCACGGGCTTCCGCTTTGTCAGATGGGAAGACGAGGACGGCAATGAACTGTCGGCGTCAACTTCGCTCAGATACCCCATGCCTGCAAACGACGTCACTCTCATCGCCCGTTTTGTCTACGACCCGACGAACCCCGAGGAGCCTTCGACTCCTGTGTTCCCGATAGAATCGCAAATCGATTTCGTCGTAAATCCTGCTGGAGCCGGCCGCATTTCACAACCAAGCGGAAAATTCGAAGCCGGCACCAACCAGTCTTTCTATGCTTACGCCAACACAGGCTTCCGCTTTCTGAACTGGACACAGGACGGCGAAATAATCAGTACCTCCTCGCGTCTGGACTACGCGGTGCCGATCGGCGACCGTACTCTGGTAGCGAACTTCGAGTACGACCCGACGAATCCCGAAGAACCGGACGTGCCTCACGTCTACCGCAGGCTGAATCTCGTCTCAAACCCTAAAGGCGCGGCGTCGGTCTACGGAGCCGGAGAATATATGGAAGGTTCGAGTCAGTATGTCTATATATATACGAGCAACTACTCTTTCATAAACTGGACGGACGAAAACGGCGAGGTCGTATCGGAAAGCTCGAGTTTCTACTATACGATGCCCGACCGCGACGTGACGCTGACCGCCAACCTCACTTACAACCCGACCGCCCCCGGCGAACCCGGAACAACACCTTCGGTGGAGACAGTGGTGGCGTCGCCGCGCATCAGCATGTATGACGACACACATGTGCAGATTCTTTGCTCGACCGCCAGGAGTACCATCCACTACACCCTCGACGGCACTGACCCGACAGCGGCAAGCCCGGTCTACACCGAGCCGGTGTATGTGAGCAACAACATTGTCGTGAAGGCAATAGCCTACAGGGAAGGTCTGGAGGACTCTCCGGTCGTAAGCTATCAGGTATCGGCGTACAAGACCGGCGCCCCGGTCTTCACTTTCGAGAATAAGGCGGTCAAAATCACGAGCACGACACCGGGCGCCGTAATCCGCTATACTCTGGATCTGACTCAGCCGAACACGGAAAGCCAGATCTATACCACGCCGTTCCTGCCCGAGGAAAACAGCATATTCCTGGCTTACGCAAGCAAAGAAGGACTGGCTGACTCTCCTGTGACTTTCTATCTGTACCGAAGCGCGGACTATGCGCTGCCCGCTCCGACATTCTCCCTCAGCAGCGAGAATGAACTGGTCATCACACCTCCTGTAAAAGGCGGCGTTACGCGGTATACCATTGACGGAACGGATCCTGATGAGAACTCCACTGTATACACAGGACCTTTCACCCCGACCGGCAATTTCCTTGTCAAGGCGTACACGACGCACATCAACTACTTCGACTCTCCCATAGCGGAATTTCAGCTGACCGGATTCAAGATTGAGACTCCCGTCATTGAGAAGTATGACGGCTCCCACGTACAGATAATATGCGGTACATCAGGCGCTGCAATTCATTATACCCTCGACGGTACAGACCCGACGGCAGAAAGTGCGGTATACACAGAACCCCTGTTTGTGGATAGTGACCTTGTCATCAAGGCAATAGCTTGCAAGGACGGGCAGGAAGACTCTGATATCGCAAGCTATCAGGTGACGGTAGAAAGTGCTCCGGCTATAACCGCCGACTACCGTAACAGGCTTGTAAACATCGCTCAGGCAGACAATCGACGTATCGAGCTGACAATCGACGGCGAGACTACCGAAGCCGAGACGCCTTACACTCTGGACGTCGTTCCCGGAATGTCGCACATATCGGTAGTCACCATTGCGGATGACGCCAACAGATACAACTCCTACGTGAATACTTTTGAAATAGTGTTCCACAAGGCTCCGGAGCTGAGATTCGACGGTCACGAGCTTACGGCGACTCCCGCCGCCGATGACCCGATGGCGGAAGATGCCGAAGCCGTGATAGTAATCGCTGACGAGACCGTAGGCGCCGCCTGTGTATTAACCGATTTCGGCACCTATCCGGCACATGTCGAGTCGGACCGCGCATTCCGAAGCGACGACTCTACCATAGATATTGACGTTTTCAACTCAGGTCTCGTCGCAGGCGCGCGTAACGGACACCGCCTGCAGGAGGCGTTCGGAACGTGGGGCGACAGACCGGAAGACTACGACTATCTTATAATCACCGGAAAAGCCGAGAAAGCCGACCTGGAGTTCCTTGCCACTCTCCCTGAGCTGACCATCCTCCAGCTCAACCCCGCGGAAGTGACAACCGAAAACTGCGACAGCATCTTCGCCGGCACGCGCATCGAGACGATAAACTCGACAGGCTACCCCGAAGGAATGCTGAAAGGCATGCGTCGACTCACAACCGTAATGTGGTGGCGCACGGATTCCGTAATGCCCGAAGGACGCATAGCTGAGGCAGCCAACCCAAACCTACTCTTCTGGACCTTGGATCCCGCCAACGCGCCCTCTGACGCCCGCAACATTGTGGAAATCGTCAGGACTCCTGACTGGAGCACCTACACGGGCGTTGCAGATACGATAAGGCTTGAGGCTGGATATCCTTTCAAGGCAAATTCAAGCATAGCTGCGAAGCTTGTCGAGGTGACAAAGCAGTTCGACGCTACCACGGAGCCGGGCGTATGCCGCGGATGGGAAACAATCACGCTGCCCTTCACTCCCGACAGAATCGTGCACGAGAACGGAACCGAAATCGTGCCGTTCGACGCCTGGTCTGGAACAGACGACGCACCGAAGCCTTTCTGGCTCTATACGGCTAATGGTTCGGACTGGGAACCTGCAAGCGCGATTGAAGCTGAAATGCCATATATCATATCGATGCCAAACAACCACGACTACATAGAGGACTACAACCTTGCCGGAGAGATTACTTTCTCAGCTTCCGACGTGACAATCAGCACCGAAGCACCGCAGACCACGCAGTGGAAAGAGTCGCTGATTTTCAACGGCACATTCATGCCGGTTGAAGAAGACGGCGTCCTCTCGCTCAACACCAACGGCGAGGTCAACGGCGTCCCGGGCAGCCTGTTCACGGCAGAAGCCCGGACACTGCCCTTCGGCGCATACGTGACAGGAGCAGGATCGCGCAGGAACATACCCGTATTCGGCGACGAGCAGACCGGACTTCCGGGCTTGTCGGCATACGGACTGACCGTTGACTCGCCCGCTCCCGGCACAATACGCATCAGCAGCATGCATGACTGCCGCGTAACCGTCGCTGCCGCAACCGGAGCGACAGTCGCCGTAGTCGACATCAGGCGCGGAGAAACAGCTCTCGTAGAAGGACTTGTCCGCGGCGTCTACATAGCCGCCGGAATGAAGGTAATCGTAAAATAACAACTAACAACAGTAAACAAGATGACTATGAAGTCTTTAAAAATATCAATCCTGTTCACGGCTCTTCTCTGTGCTTTGCCGACGCTGGCGCAGAAACTTGAGATGTCGGAATTCAAGGTGCTGGAGAACGACCTGACGGCAAGGCTCAAAGGCTCTGAGCTTGTCGACGAGAACAGCGGAAAACGCGCCGCCCTCATCAGAATCTACACCCCCTTCCCCAACGAGGTGCTGGGCTTCGACGCCGGTCTGTTCCAGATACTTGGGCGCAAGCAGGCGTCGCCGGGCGAGGTATGGCTCTATGTGCCCGAGCGAACGCAGAAAGTGACAATCACGCATCCTAAATACCGCCCGACCGTGATGTGGTTCGAAGGCATGGAGGCTGAGAGCGGAAAGACATATTCCGTTGTGCTCAACGTGGAGGGCAGGGACGTCACCCTCATCGCTTCCGCCGCCAACGCCGAGATATCGGTGGACGGCGAGCCGCAGGGCAAATCGCCCGTCAACATGCACATGCCCCTCGGCTCGCACCTTGTAAGAGCCGAACTCGGTTCTCTGCTCTATGAGGACATCGTGACACTCACGCCCGACGGCACAAAAACGTTCAACCTCAAGATGGAGGACGAGAACCTGAAATACGGCGATGTCAACATAACGGTGGACAACGGCGCCGAGCTGTGGTTCCAGGACACCCGCGAGGGCGTGGGCTCGCTCCACAAGCATCTGCGCGCCGGCTCGTACATCGTGACCGCAAAACTTCCCGACCACGAGGACCAGACCACGACATTCTCTGTGGAGGCAGGAAAGACCAAGGCTGTCAAGGCTACCGCCCCGGTGCCCCACTTAGGATATATGGAACTGACGACCGAACCGGCGCACGGCGTGACGGTAATGCTTGCCGACTCCGTGTTCGAGCTTATGCCGAAAATGCAGATGCCCGTCGACTACTATCAGCTCGATTTCTCCAAACGCGGCTACTATCCGCAGTCCTATAAGTTCCGCATCGCACGCGGAGAGACCCTGCGCGACACCATCCGCCTCGAAAAAATCCAGTACGTTAAGAAGACCACGGCATACGCCGCCGTGTCGTTCGCCGTACCGGCTACTTCGGTAGGATTCACAATCGGCGGTTACTTCGAGAACGTGAACCTCGAGGCAAGCTACAACCTTGGAATGAAAAGAAGCAAACCCGTGGAATGGTACAACCGGACAGATAAAATCTATCAGGGCTCCTACGACTACCGCATGGACGAGATAGCCGTCCGCGCCGGCTATCAGCTGCGCTTCGCCGAGCGTTTCGGTCTGACGCCGCAGGTCGGTTTCATGATTCAGAAACTGTCGGCTAAAGACAAGAACTACCCCGGCAACGGATACACCCAGAGCAGCGCTACCGTGGGCGTGCGTTTCTCCTATCACCCCGTGCAGCACCTCGGAATTTTCGTCACTCCCGAATACGGCATACCCGTAAGCGCGAAAGGTGACATCAGCGAAGTATTCAAACAGGGCGGTCTCACCCGCGGCGGCTTCAAAGCCTCGATAGGCATCTCCGTCTCACTCTAAAACACCAAATGCGATGAAAGCTACAAAAATATACGGAATGCTCGCCGCAGGAATGCTTGCCGTGGGCGCCATATCCTGCAGCGACAATCTCGACGCAGAACTCGAACCGATCAAAAGCGTCCGTACACTTGAGGTGACGCTTGACGGCAAGGAAATCCCTAACCATACTCTTGATCTCGGCGCCGCGCCGTCGAACACGCTCATCGATGTGGAGAGCAACACAAGATGGGCAGTGGAAATCACTGACTGCCTCGGCGGATGGTGCGACATCGACGTCCTCAACGGCTCCGGCGACGGTTCTTTCACCATCACCGTGCTCGACAACATGAAAGAGAAACGCGACTGCTACGTGACAATCTACAAGACCGACGCCGAGGGCAACAAGGAGACCGACGGCAGCGTGCAGATCAAAGTCGAGCAGGCTGTGAGCGACGTCCGTCTTACGCCCTCCTCGCTGTCGCCTTTCGCTCCCGACCAGAACGAACGTCAGAAGTTCGATATCATTTCGAATGTCGCCTGGACTCTTGACGTGACGTATGAAGGCGAGAATCCGGCAAAGTTCGTCACTATCATGCCTGCGTCAGAAACGATGAAAGACGACGGTGACGGTACATTCAGCGGCGACGGTGCTGCGTCGTTCTACATAAGCCTGCAGAACAACCGTACGGCTGCCGACCGTAAGGCATATCTGACACTTCACAGTGCCGTTGCCGACTATTCTGTCGAGCTGACGCAGCTGAAATCGCAATATACTTTCGACGTGTCGCCCGCCGAGAACCAGATTGTGGCTGCTGTAGGCAGTACCATTGAGTTCGGCGTGCTCTCGATTGTCGACTGGGACGTGACGACTGTCGCCGACTGGATAACGTTCTCGAATACGTCGGGCACGAGCAGCGACAGCCGCGTGAATACCGTCGCCACAATACAGCCCAACACTACCGGTATGGAGAGAAGCGCGATTGTACGCTTCGTGCCCAGGGACAAGAGCTATCAGGAGCAGAGCGTCACCGTGACGCAGCGCGGCTTCGACCTTACCTTCTCGGTAAGCAGCGATGACAACGTGGGTGTCGTGCCCGACAGTGTGCGTACCATGACACTCGACCTCGACAGCCGTTTCAACTGGGAACTGACTGCCCCGTCGTGGATGACCGCAAACCCCTCGAGCGGCAACGCTTCCGGCGCTTATCAGACAATCGGCATACAGCTCGACCGCAACACCACGAACACCAACCGCACCGGCACTGTGACCATCACACCGCTGCCGACGCAGTTTGCCGAAGGTGTCGCCTTCGACCCGAAAGAACTGGGCATCGAGCCTGTCAAGGTGGCAATCACACAGTTCGGCGGCCGCGAGCCGGCTATCAGCGTTCCCTGGCTTGTCGACGGCTACGGACAGAGAGAGGCTACGGTCGAATTCAACTATTATTCGCCGTTCTACGAGATAACGGGCGCCGGACTCCAGTGGAGGAGAGCCGGGACAAGCGACTGGACCACCGTCAACGCGACGACAACCAACCCCATAGAAGGAGTCGTATCAGTCAGACTGACAAATCTTGACCCGGCGACACGATACGAGGCTCGCGGCTTTGTGGTCGATAATACCGGACGGACAGTCTACGGCTCTGTCAGCTATCCCTTCACGACCGCCGGACACCGTCCCGGACCTGACGACAACCCTACACCATCGAACTAAGGACAGCTAACCTATAACGTTCATGCAAGGGCGCGCCGGACACCGACGCCCCTTGCATTTATAATCAAGCTGAGAACCGACCGATCAATATCATCAAGTAAAAAATGAAGATAAAGTTTCTTGTTTTATTATTCTCTTTCTTATTAATAACCGGTAACCTGTATGCCGAGAAAAAGGATTCTCCGCAGCAGAAGAAAGCCGACGCCATCATGGCTGATACCGAGACTTACATCTACGGTATCGGATTCTCCGAAGACCCCGAAGACGCATACAACGCCGCTGTCCACGACATGGTGAGAAAAATTTCGCAGACCGTGATAGGTCGCTCGAAGACTGAGGCTACCAATGTCATGAATGCCGACGGAAACATCGTCGCTACAGAGAATTTTGAGTCCGTGGTGGAGAGCTATACGACGCCGGCATCGCTCGAGGGCGTGCAGTCGCTGCTTCTGTCCGACGGACCGGAATTCAACCAGTTTGTGTATATGCCGAAGGCAAATGTCGAGAAGATGCACAAGCGCAGACGCAACAATGTCGCCGACCTCGCCCGTTCGGGCATACGTGCACGCGACAACGGCAAGGTAGACGACGCCCTGCGACATCTTTACCGTGCCTACGTGCTTCTCCAGAGCCTACCGAATTCCTCCGACGTCACGGAGATTGTCGACGGTGAAAGCCGTGTGCTCGAGAACTGGATTCCCGAGGCTATGCGCGACATCATCAACAAGGTATCTTTCGGAATCGCCTCCGTAACCAAAGACGAGACAGACCCCGACAACGCCGGGCAGACTGTGGAACTGACCGTAAAGTATGACGGAAAACCGGCGACGACCTGTACTTTCAAGTACGGAACGAACGCGGGCTACTCTTCGCAGATTACCGCGCGCGACGGTCTTGCGCTTATCGAACTGAGCCCTTCGGTACCCGTCAATCCTCTTAAACTCTATGTGGAGTATATGTTCAAGAACGAGAACCACGCCAATTCCGAGCTGAAGCCGCTTCTCGACTCCTTCAAGGGCGCCGGTCTCGTCGACAACAGGTACCTGCTCAACGAAGGCAAGAAGAACCTGAAAGCCGACAAGAAGGAGGCGAAGATGTTCGACGAGCTCATCGCCACAGGCGTCGAAGAAGGCATCCAGACAACCACCAACGCGCAGGAAAAGGCTCTTTATGTCAGCTCGATGGAAAACATCGTTGACTGCATCGCCAAAAGGAATTTCAACGGTATCGAACAGTACTGCGCACCCGAAGGATGGGAACTTTTCCAGCGTCTGATGAAGTATGGCAAAATGAAAATCATGGGCAAGGCGACGAAGGACACATACGACTTCTACCCCATCCGCGACGAGGTCATGTGCCGCTCTATCCCTATGTCGTTCACCTTCAGCAAAGGACGCCAGTTCACAGAGGACGTGACCTTCACGTTCAATAAAGAAGGCAAGATGACAAGTCTCGGATTCGGACTCGGCAGTATCGCCCGCAATGACATTTTCGCTAAAAAAGGCGCCGCATGGACCGACGACAAGAAGATGGTTCTCGTGAACTTCCTCGAGAACTACCGCACCGCTTTCGCGCTCGGCATGAAGGACTATATCGAGAGCATCTTCGACGATGACGCTGTCATTATCGTAGGACATGTCACCAAACGCCTTGAAAGAGTGAAAGGCGTCGACGGTTTTGCCTTGGCGTCGAAAGAAAGCGTACAGTACTCCCAGAAGTCGAAAGCCGAATACATGGAGCAGCTTCGCCGCTGCTTCGAGACGCAGGAATTCATCAATCTGCGTTTCTCCGATACCGACGTGGAGCGCTCCGGTGTGGGCGGCGAGACTTACGCCATACAGCTCAAGCAGGACTATATCTCGCAGACATACGGCGACCAGGGCTATCTCTTCCTCTTCGTCGATTTCAACGATGAAGAAAAACCCCTCATCCACGTCCGCACATGGCAGCCCGAGCGCAATCCGGACCTCAC
>JAGBDG010000191.1 GCA_017937625.1 Muribaculaceae bacterium
AATTGTTCTTAAATTTGCTGGTGTATTCGAAATAAGTGTAATCTCATCCTTGATTTTAACGCAATTGTTAATTAAATATTAAATCTGATTTTAAATTTCATGAAAAAACTTTACTTCCTCGCAGCCGGTGCATTACTGCTTAACATCCAGGCAATCGCCCAGGGTATCGACGTGGAGAAGTCAGTCCCTCTGTTTGATGTGAATTTCGTAGAATCGTTCGGTATTAAGGATATCGCTCCAGTTCATCCGACTCTTGCCATGTGCGGTCAGAGCATCGTGGTCAACCTCGGCGACGGCTCAACTCCCGTCTATATTGACCCGGCAACCGGTGAAAAGAAAGGTGAGATCGTTATCGGCGATGCCGTAGCAACCGGCTCCGTCGCCAGCGACGACATGGGCAACATGCTTATCTGCAACTATTGCGAAGCCAAGACAGACTTCACACTCTACAAGACATCTTCCGTTGCATCCGCTCCAGAGGTTTATCTCAAGTGGAACAACGAAAACTCTCTTCCCATCGGCAACCGTCTGCACGTGCAGGGCGACATCAACGGCGACGCTGTGATTGTGGCAACCTGCGATGGTGTGGGAGGCGTTACAGGTTCAAAATCATTCATCCGCTGGGATGTGAAGAACGGTGTTCCCGGTGACGCCGCAGTCTGCGAGTTCACCGACGAGACAATGCCGTACTGGATTGCCGGCGCCAACGACGCAAAGGTCGTTACCAAATCGGTCGACAAGGCTGACGGTTACTTTGTAGGCTATTATCAGGCAGACAAGTTCTACCATGTCAACGGCGACGGCACGAAGGCAGAGCAGTTCCTCGAAGGTTCCGGCGGCAACTACGACTCCAACTCCTGCGATTCCCGTCCTTTCAACGGCGTCAGCTACACCGCTCTGATGGATCTGTCGCATTTCCCGCAGTGGGGTCTCGGTGGCTGTGTCTATCTCTATAATACTGCGGTTGTGGATGCCGAAACGTTCTCCGGTACCATCGGCGAATGCAAGGCTCTTCTCCACACCATCGAAATGGAAGACTACTCGGAAGGCGGTACCAAGAACGGTGCTGTCACGGGTGATGTTCTCATTGCCAAGACCGATGCAATGATGGGTGTATATTACATCAGCACCACTTATCTTGGTCTCGGCGGTGTGATGTTCCCCGCCAAAACTTCCGGAATTGACGGTATCGGCGCAAGCGACAATGCTTCTGTTGAATTCTTCAATCTTCAGGGCGTGCGCGTCGAGAATCCCGGAAGCGGTCTCTATATCCGTCGTCAGGGCGAAAAGGTTTCCAAGGTTATCATACGATAGAATTACTATCAAAACAATCAAGTTCGGTCCGGAGGAAAAATATCCCTCCGGATCGTTTTTGGTTAATTTTTATTATCATTTTCCAAAAGAGCTGCTTTTTGTTTATAAATTGGATAAAGAATATTTTGCTATTTAAAAAATATAATATAACTTTGTGGCGTTAACCTATTTTTTAATAAATCAAGAAAATATTCACATAATCAATACATGATTGTCGTATGAGCATCAGACACTTACGGAAAGCTCCCTACGATTGACTCCGGTAAACTATTATCTTCGGAATAAAACAACCAATATAAATCTAAATCTAAATCTATCAATGAACCTAAAGTCAAAATCAAATTTGCAGAGCGTCATTCGCCGGCTATTGGCGGTGATGTTTCTCTTGGTCGCATTGCCATTCTACGGCATTGCCCAGGATGTGATTTCGGGTACCGTTACCGATGAATCGGGAGAACCCCTCATTGGTGTTTCGGTGGTAGCCAAAGGCTCCAAGACCGGTGTGAACACCGATATCGACGGTAAGTATCGCATCCAGGCCCACAAGGGTCAGACGCTGGAATTCTCGTATGTGGGCATGCAGTCCCAAAGCGTGAATATCGGCACCAAATCCGTCATAGACGTAGTGATGAAATCCTCTACCGAGAATCTTGAAGATGTCGTTGTAGTGGGTTATGGCAAGCAGAAGAAAGCCACCATCACAGGTTCCGTCTCCGCCATCAAGGGCGACGAGCTTCTCCAAGCCCCCGCCACACAGCTCACGCAGCTGCTCGGCGGCAAGGTTGCCGGTATCTCGTCGATCCAGACATCGGGCGAGCCGGGCGCCGACCAGGCATCGCTGCGTATCCGCGGCTCCAACAATGCCGTTACCTACATCGTGGACGGTGTGCCTCGCCCAATCGATGAAATCGATCCGAACGATATCGCCAGCCTCTCCGTGCTGAAAGACGCCGCAGCTACCGCTGTCTACGGTCTTAACGCCGCCGGCGGTGTTATCATCGTCACCACTAAAAAAGGTGCCTCGGGCGCTCCGCGTGTGACGTACGACGGATCCTACGGTATTTCCACAAACGCCAACTTCCCCGAATTCATGAACGGCGTTCAGTTCATGAACTACTATAACCTTGCCGACATGATGGACCAGCTTGCAAACGGCACCATCACCGACCGCAGCCAGTACAGCCCGAAGTTCACCGAGGATATGTTCAAGCTCGTTACGAACGGCGACCCTACCGACGGCTATGACAACTACGACTATATTAAGGAAGTGTTCGGCACCGGCTATACCACCAAGCACACTCTCTCGATGTCGGGCGGTACCGAAAACCATACCTACTATGCTTCGCTCGGCTATCTTGGTCAGAAAGGTAACATCGACAACTTCAAGTACAACCGCTACACCATGCGATTCAACCTCGAGTCGAAGATAGCCAAATACTGGACCCTCGACATGGGCGCTTCCGGCTTCGTAACCGACAACACCACGCCGGGCTACAGCTCAGGCGGTGCCGACAACGGCAACTCCGAAGTAGGTTACATGTCCATCGCGCACCAGACAATCGCCATGCACCCCTATCTCGCTCCCACATACGACGGTCTCTACACCGGCGTGCTGTCGAACAACAGCTCCAACGCACAGAGTCCTCTCGCGGCAATCTATGAATCGGGCAACAAGAAAACCAACGGCATGGACATCCGCGCCAACGTTTCTCTCCGCTTCGACTTCCCGTGGGTGAAAGGTCTTTCCGCCAAGATTACAGGCGCCTACGACTACACCTCGTCCACAAACAAGAACCTCGACACTCCTTTCAAGGTTAACCTCTACAACAAGGAATCCGGTACCTTCTCGACAGTGCAGGGCGAAAAGGGTACTTCCATCCTTCTGGGCGAGGGCAGTGTATTCTCCAAGCAGCTCCTCGGCAACTTCCAGCTGAACTATGACAACACATTCAACCAGGTCCACAATGTTTCCGTCCTCGCCCTTATGGAAGGTCGCGAATGGAAAACGAACAACATGGCGGCATACGCCAAGGACCTCAGCTTCGCCGAGCTTCCCGAACTCAACTACGGCACGATGAGCAACATCGGCGGCTCGAGCAACAAGACCCGCGTGCTCGGCTACGTGTTCCGCGCAAGCTACAACTACGACAGCAAGTACTTCGCGGAGTTCAGTGCCCGTTACGACGGTTCGTACAAGTTCTCCGGCAATACCAAGGGCAAACGCTGGGGCTTCTTCCCCGCAGGCTCCGTAGCATGGCGCATCAGCCAGGAAAGCTTCATGGAAGCTGCCCGCTCATGGCTCACCGACCTCAAGATCCGCGGCTCCGTCGGTCTTGTCGGCAGCGACGCCGGTTCGAGCGCATACGCCTTCCTCAGTACCTACGGCACAGGCAACAAGGTGTTCTTCAACGGCGTTGCCGACAACTCGGTATACCAGCTCTACGTATCCAACCCGAACCTCACATGGACCAAGACCCGCTCGTGGAACATCGGCTTCGACGCCACACTGTGGAACGGCAAACTCGGCATTGAGCTCGACGCGTTCTACAACTATACCTACGACATCCTCCAGTCGCTCGGTTCAGACTATCCGCCATCGATGGGCTCATACTATCCCTCGTACGCCAACTTAGGCAAGACCGACGCCAAGGGTATCGATGTCCTGGTAACACACAACAACCGCTTCATCGTAGGCAATAAGCCCTTCAACCTCTCGCTCTCTGCGAACGTATCGTGGGCAAAGAACCGCTGGCTGCGCTATCCCGACGCCGCCAACACCCCCGAATGGCGCAAGATCACCGGCACAAGCCTCTGGGCAGTGCAGGGCTGGCTCGCCGACGGTCTCTATAAGTCGGAAGAGGAAATCGACAACTCCGCATGGTTCGGAACACGTCCCAACGTAGGCGACATCAAGTATGTCGACCGCAACGGCGACGGCAAAATCGACTGGGATGACCGCGGACGCATCGGTCGCGGACTCCGTCCGGAAGTGACTTTCGGTTTCAATATCGGCGCCAACTGGAACGGCATCGACCTCAACGCCCAGTTCACCGGCGGCGCCAAGTTCGACGTTTCCATGACCGGTACCTACTACAACGGCTACGACGACAACACCATCTGGACACAGACCTTCAAGGAAGGCGGAAACTCGCCCCTGTACCTCGTCCAGAACGCATGGAGCATCGACAACCCCAACGGCACTATGCCTCGTCTCACCACCAACAACACCAGCCACGGCGGCGACAACGGTCTCGCATCGTCGTTCTGGTTCCGCAAGGGCGACTACCTCCGTCTGAAATCACTCCAGATCGGCTATTCCTTCCCCGCAAAATGGATGAGCAAGGCAAGCATACAGAAGCTGCGCGTCTATGTCGAGGCATCGAACCTCTTCACCATCGACAATCTCCCCGCCGGCTTCGACCCCGAATCGCCTGAAGTGAACAACGGCTACTATCCTCAGCAGCGCACCTACATGGGCGGTCTTACTTTAACTTTCTAATTCCGACACACTATGAATACAAAAATATTCGGCAGCATTATCATTGCAGGTGCCGCGATGTCGCTGATATCGTGCAGCGATTTTCTTGACACCACTCCTACCGACTCCGTGTCGGACAAGACAATCTGGGGCAAATACGAGTACGCCCAGCTGCATGCCAACTATATGTACGAGGACCTCGACTATATCAGCGGCTACGGTTACGGCGGCTACGGCTGCACACACGACTGCTCCATAGGTCTGAGCGAATCGCTCACGGAGCTTTTCAAATACGGCGGCTACAACTACACGAGCATGAACCGTATTCCTTCCGAATTCGCATACGGCGGCGTTTCCACACTCACGAACGGCTACGTGGACACATACCTGGGAGCATGGACAAAGATGTACGACTACATCTCCACGGCTAACCAGGCTATCGCCAATCTCCGCAAATACGGCTCTTTCGATGCAGATCAGATGCTCGAAGTCGAGGCTGAGTTCCGCTTCTTCCGTGCATACTACTATTCAATCCTCGCCAAGCGCTATCCGAAGCTCATTCTCTATACCGAGAATCTCGACGAATATACCAAGAACCGCGAGACGGTGGACGTGTCCGAGATCTATGAGTTCATCTATCAGGACCTCAAGTTTGCCGGCGAGCATCTGCCCGTCAGCACCGTGCCCAACGGTCGCCTCACATCAGGCGCCGCATACGCCGTCATGTCGCGCGTGATGCTCTACGCCGAACGCTGGAAAGACGCTGCCGACGCAGCAGAGAAAGTCCTCGGCATGGGCTACAGCATGAACTACACTGACCTCGAAGCTCCTTTCAAAGCAGGAGGCGAGGGCGCTATCTTCCAGATATGCTATGACATCAGCGCCAGGACACACGAGTTCGACTGCTACTATGCACCCGGCGGCGACCGCGCTGCTTTCGGCAATCCCGTCAGCGGCGGTTACGGCACTCCTACACAGGAAATGGTCGAATCCTTCGAGCTCGCCACAGGCGGCAAGCCCGACTGGAGCGAATGGCACACCGCCGACGGCACACAGGCAACTCCTCCTTACGCCGACCTCGAGCCGCGTTTCGCGCATACGATTCTCTACAACGGTTCCGAATGGAAAGGCCGCACTGTCGAACCGTTCGTCGACGGTGCCGACGGCTGGTTTGAATGGATGAAGGGCGACATGTCCGAAGGCAGATCCACCACAGGCTACTACCTCCGTAAGCGCCTCGACGAAAGCAACGTCTTCGCAAACTCGACGAAATGCACCAAGCCTTTCACTTTCATCCGTCTTGCAGAAGTTGTTCTCAACTATGCCGAGGCTCTCTATCGCGACAACCGTCCCGACGAAGCTCTCGCACAGGTGAACAAAGTACGCACCCGCGCCGGTGTCGGTCTTCCCTCTGTCGCTGCCAGCGGTGAGGCTATCATGACCGCCATCCGTCAGGAGCGCAAGGTCGAGCTTGCCTACGAAGGCTTCTACTATTGGGATATGCGTCGCTGGAATCTTGCCCACACAGCATTCACCG
>JAGBDG010000020.1 GCA_017937625.1 Muribaculaceae bacterium
ATAGGACGCAGGCGTCCGGCTTCCTGTGGAAAATCGCTTTTTCTCAAAACTGATTGAGCTTGCTGCTGTCTATCTTGCTTATACCGCCGGAGTTAAATCTTGTATCATCTGCAGTGCCCGAAATGTTGAGCTTCGACACCCCCGCGCTTTCGGCACACAGCGTCTTGCAGTCGACACGCAGGTCGATTTTCGCCGAACCGTTGTTGACGATGTTCATGTCATCGCCGGTGAAGTCTATCTTCTGCGCGCCGGCTCCGTCATTGCTGTACTTCATCGTCGTGGCGCGGAGGGTCATGTCGCCTTGCATCTGACCGTTGTTTTTCACGCTTACAGTCTTGCATGTCGCTTTTATGTCGCAGTTCAGAGCCCCGTAATTGTCCAAATTGAAAATATTGCCGGCACTGACAGTAAACTCAGTCTTCAGGCTGCCGTGGTTGACGACACTGACATCTGGGCATTCTGCGGCAACCGTATCTTTCAGCGCACCGTCATTCTTCAGCTCTATCCGGTCTGCCTTCACACTCATGCCGTATTTCAGCGAGCCGTTATTCTCGCACACAAGTGTTCCGACATCCAGCTTGCCGGCATGCATATTCATCGCACCGTCATTCTTTATGGTCAGGTCGCCGCTTTTCAGCGCGCCCATGTCTACTCTCAGCGATCCGTTGTTGCCAAGCGATTTCAGCGACGGAGCTGTGACCCAGACGTCTATGGCTTTTTTCTGGTTTACATTTCTGTATGCATCCTCCGTATCCAGCCTGAGTGTCCTGCCGCTGACCGATGCCTTGAGACGCCAGTTGTCTGCCTGACGTATTCTGACACTCTGCGGACTGCCCTGCTTAAAATGGAGCACTACCGCGGATTCGTTCTCTATGGCATCAAAAGCAGGCAGCGAAAGGGTCTCGACACCACTTCCGGCAACATGACCTGTTTCCTTCTGCGCCTTGCACGACGATACGTTCAGCATCAGCATGGCGACTGTAATCATACAGACAAGACTGTTTCTTTTCATTTTCATACGATTTTTCATTTAGGTTTCTGCCTATAGTACGCGCCGTTTCAATCTTTGTGACATCGAAATCAAAATAAATTTTCCTATGGCACAAAATTACTTTAATCTATAAGAGGGTGTTTCATAATATCTGTTAAAACACAGGTTGGTGTATTTTTGCTTAAATTGCACATTGTGAAGAGGGAGCATAGCGGCTATGTAACCGATGAACGATGGGCAAGTTAACAAAAAGACGCCAAGGCGATACTATTGAAAAATAAATGGTTACATCCAAGTGAAATTCAAATGACAGCCTGCGGGTATCAAAGGCTACGCCTCCAAAAATTCTGAGTGTCTTTATACCTTCGTCTCAGTCACATAGCCCCGCTATGCTCCTTCGACTCAGTTATAAATCCATCTCAGACTTTTTGGCCTGTGATTTAACAGATATTATTAAACACCCTCTAAGACCGCGCAATACTGTAAACAGGTCTGAAAATCTCGGTTTAAACATTTTTTCGGGGGAGTGTTTGTTTTGTTGGCAGAAAAACAATAACTTTGCAAAGTTTTTCCGATTTCACGACAAACTTCACGACAAAATGGGAAAGTTTTCTGAATTCAAACTGCCTCTTAAGAGCCTGAGTGTCGGAATCCATGAATTTGAGTACCGCCTCGGAAAGCAGTTTTTTGTCAATATGGAAAGCGCCGACATCCACGGCGCCGATCTGGTCGTGCATCTGACCGTCAACTATAACGGCGATTTCTACACGCTTGATTTCAACATACAGGGCGAAATCACGCTTATCTGCGACCGCTGCCTGGACGACCTCCAGTTCCCGGTCGACACAAACTACCACATCGTCGTCAAATACGGCGACGACTACAACGACGACAGCGACGAAGTGCTCGAGCTGCCCGAATCCGACACCACGCTCAACGTGGCATATATGATATATGACACCGTTGTGCTCACCATACCCATGAAGCACGTGCACCCGCTCGGCAAATGCAACCGCCAGATGAGCGCACTGCTCAAGAAGCACCGCGCTACAGCAGGCGACGAAGACGCCGAACTGGAGAACGGACTTATCGACGAGATAGACAACATCGAAGAAGAGGAAAGCCGGGAAGCCGCATCGGATCCGCGATGGGACGCCCTGCGGAAACTCAGCAGCGATGACAGTTATACAGAATAAAAAACCATACAATATCCAAGACAATGGCACATCCTAAACGCAAACAATCGAAGACCCGCACAGCAAAACGCCGCACACACGACAAGGCAGTAGCCCCTACACTGGCACTCTGCCCCAACTGCGGCGCATGGCACATCTACCACACCGTCTGCGGCGAATGTGGCTACTACCGCGGCAAGCAGGCTATCGTCAAAGACGAAGCACTCTAACACATTCCGCAGCTTGATGACACCCGCACAATTCCGCCGGCATTTCCCCTTGCGGGAAACGGGCGGTAAAGCGGGGAACATCGTCCCGACGAAGCATCATCCTTGCGCGACAGCTTTCCGCCACACGGCGGTCAAGGCAAGAGCATAAGGGGTGTTTTGTTATAATCGCTCCGCAGAAAACAACGGAGCTTTTCTCAGAACCAAAGAAATAAGACAATATGAACGCCCGAATCTCCGGCATAGCCTCTTACCTTCCCGACGGCATTCTGGACAATGAGATGCTCTCGCAGATGGTCGACACCAACGACGAATGGATCATGACACGCGTCGGCATCAAAAAACGCCATATCCTCCGCGACACCGACAAGGGTTCGTCGTATATGGGCATACAGGCTGTGAACAAACTTCTCGAATCGACAGGCACAAAGCCCGAAGAAGTTGAGGTTCTCATCTGCGCCACCTCCAACCCCGACTACCGCTTCCCCTCGACGGGTTCGGTAATATGCTACGGCTCCAACCTCAAGAACGCCTATTCCTACGATATGGAAGCGGCTTGCGCCGGTTTCCTCGTGGCGCTTCAGGAAGCAAGAGCCTACGTATGCTCGGGAATCTATAAGAAAGTGGTTGTCGTCGCAGCCGAGAAGATGAGCTCGATGGTGAACTACAAGGACCGTTCGACATGCCCGCTGTTCGGCGACGGAGCCGCTGCAGTGCTTGTGGAGCCGACCGAAGAAGAAGGCGTAGGCATCCGCGACGCCGTGTTCCACGTCGACGGCATCGGACGCGAGCACCTGCTCATGGTAGCGGGAGGCTCTGTAAAGCCCACCACACACGAGACCGTGGACGCCGGAGAGAACATGCTCTTCCAGGACGGTCGCGCCGTATACAAGCATGCCGTGATGGACATGCTCACCTCCACCCTCGACGTAATGAAGCGCAACAACCTCACCGCCGAAGACGTGAAATACCTCGTACCCCACCAGGCAAACCTCCGTATCATCGAGGCTGTCGCCGACCGCGCCAAATTCCCGATGGACAAGGTGCTGACCAACATCGAGCACACCGGCAACACGTCGGCAGCATCGATTCCTATCTGCCTCGACGAGTACAAGCACCTCCTCAAGAAGGGCGACAAACTCGTGCTGACAGCTTTCGGTGCCGGCTTCACATGGGGCGCGATGTACCTCGTGTGGGACATCTGACAAAACCTGAAGAATGACTTTTTTATAACGGGAATAGCACTTTAACGGTGCTATTCTTGTTATATATAAGAATCAACAAGTACATAATAGACATGGACACAACTAATATTTCAAGCAGCCTCACCCCTGCCGACTCGAAAGAGCTGCCGACCGCCCCGCTCCACAAATCAGGTTTCGTCAACATCGTAGGCAATCCTAACGTGGGCAAATCCACCCTGATGAACGACCTCGTGGGCGAGCGCATCAGCATCATCACCTCCAAGGCGCAGACAACCCGCCACCGCATCATGGGCATTGTCAACACGCCCGAGTACCAGATAGTGTTCTCCGACACTCCCGGCGTGCTCAAGCCCAAGTATAAGATGCAGGAAGGCATGCTCGCCTTCAGCGAGGGCGCTCTGACCGACGCCGACGTGCTCATATACGTCACCGACGTGGTCGAGGACCCCGAGAAGAACGCCGACTTCCTTGCCAAGGTGGCGAAGGAGAAGATTCCCGTACTTCTGGTTATCAACAAGATCGACCTCCTCAAGGGCAACGGCGACCTTGACGGCATCGTGGCGAAGTGGCGCGAGCGCCTGCCGCAGGCAGAGATTTTCCCCACATCGGCAAAAGAGCATTTCAACGTCGACAACCTCATGAAGCGCATCGTCGAGCTGCTTCCCGCAGGCGAGCCCTACTTCGGCAAGGACGCCCTCACCGACAAGCCCGCGCGATTCTTCGTCACCGAGATAATCCGCGAGAAGATTCTGCTCGACTACGACAAGGAAATACCCTACTCCACCGAGGCCATCGTGGAGAAATTCGAGGAGAAGGACAACTCGATCCACATCATGGCGGTAATCTACGTCGAACGCGACAGCCAGAAAGGCATCCTCATCGGCAAGGGCGGCTCGATGCTCAAGAAAGTGGGCATACAGGCTCGTCAGGACATAGAGAAGTTCTTCGGCAAGAAGGTATATCTCGAGATGTTCGTCAAAGTTGAGGACAACTGGCGCAACCGCGAGGCAAAGCTCCGCCAGTTCGGCTATATCGAGTAGAACGACGCCGAATTGGCAGAACGTCAGATTTTTATTAATTTTGCATAAAAATTAATACCGAATGGGACAACTCGTAGCTATCGTCGGACGCCCCAACGTGGGTAAATCGACCCTCTTCAACCGTCTCACGCAGACACGCACAGCCATCACCGACCCAACTGCCGGCACCACGCGCGACCGCCAGTACGGCAAGGTGGACTGGAACGGCAAGGAATTCTCCATTGTCGACACCGGCGGCTGGGTAGTGAACTCAGAGGACGTTTTCGAAGCCGAAATCAACAAGCAGGTGGAGCTCGCCATCGAGCAAGCCGACGTCATACTCTTTGTCGTGGACGCCATGAACGGCACCACCGACCTCGACGACCATGTGGCGAAAATTCTCCGCCGCTCCCGCAAGCCCGTCATACTCGTGGCAAACAAAGTGGACTCCAACGAGTGGGTCTACAACGTGCCCGAGTTCTATTCGCTCGGTCTGGGCGACCCGTATCCCGTCTCGGCTGTCAACGGCTACGGTACCGGCGACCTCCTCGACGAGGTGGTCAAGGACCTGCCGGAGAAAGACGACGAGGGCGAGAAACTCGAGGACATTCCGCGCTTCGCCATCGTCGGACGACCCAACGCCGGAAAGTCATCGCTCATCAACGCCTTCATCGGCGCCGAGCGACATATCGTCACCGACATCGCCGGCACCACGCGCGACTCCATCTACACCCGCTACACCAAGTTCGGCTTCGACTTCTATCTCGTCGACACCGCCGGCATCAGAAAGAAGAACAAGGTCAGCGAGGACATCGAGTACTACTCCGTCATCCGCTCTATCCGCGCCATCGAGGCTTCGGACGTGTGCATCCTCATGATCGACGCCACACGCGGCATCGAGGCACAGGACCTGAACATCTTCTCGCTCATCCAGAAGAACAAGAAAGGCATTGTCTTCGTAATCAACAAATGGGACCTCGCCGAGGACAAGTCGGTAGCGGCAATGAAGCATTTCGAGGACGCCATACGCAGCCGCCTCGCGCCTTTCACCGACTTTCCCATAATCTTCGCCTCGGCGCTCACCAAGCAGCGCATCTACAAGGTTGTCGAGACCGCCGTCGAGGTGTATGCCAACCGCAAGCGCACCGTCCCGACCTCGCAGCTAAACACTGTGCTGCAGGAAGACATAGCAGCATATCCGCCGCCAAGC
>JAGBDG010000192.1 GCA_017937625.1 Muribaculaceae bacterium
CTGTTGCTGCTGCTCCTGCTGCTGTTGTTGCTGCTGCTCCTGCTGGTCCTGTTTTTGCTGATCCTGATTCCGCTGATTCTGTTCCTGCTCCTGCTTCTTGAGCTGGGCAAGACGCAGATTCTCGCGTGTCAGTGGATTCTGCGGCTCGATACGCAGCGCGCCCTTGTACATCTCGATGGCGGCATCATATTTCTCGTCGTTATATGCCATGTTGCCGAGATTATAGTATGCCTTCTCTGCTATTTCGCGGTCGAAAGCTTTGGCGTCCTTGATGATATCGGTCAGAAGCTGCCCTGCCTGCATGCGCGGATCGTTCTGCGTACCTTTGTTGTCGTCGCTCTGCAACTGAAGCAGGGCGACAGCCTTGTTGTATCGCCCGCGAATCGAACCGCTGTTGACGGTCAGCGCCTTATTGTATTCCTCAAGAGCCTGGTGATATTTGGCGTCCTTGAAGAACTTGTTGCCTTTTCTGATGGCATTTCGTTCAGCCTTATACGACTCCGACGGGGTATTGTATTTTGCCTGAGGAAGTTCGGGGGCGGGAGCATTATCTGCTGCAGGCATACCGGCACTCAGACTGTCGGAAGGCAAAGAAAGATTCTGCGCTCCGGCTGCGACCGATGCTGAAATAATCAGGATAGGCAAAATATATTTCGTTTTCATCATTTTTTCTCCTTTTTGATTTTACTGTCAGCCGAATTGCGGGTAAAGAAGTTGACACCCTTAAGCCAGCTGATCTTACGGTCAACGATAAAGAAGTCTATCAGGATGAATATGAAAGCGAGAAAAGCGAATGTCGGGAACTGCTCGGCGCCTGCGGTATAAGTGACAGTGCTGAATTCCGACTTCTGGAGTTTGTCGAGCTGCGTCTGGAGGTCGGAAAGAGCCGAAGGCGATGCGCCGTTGACATAAATGCCGTCGCCTGCCTGGGCGATTTCCTTTGCAAGAGTCTCGTTGAGCGTACTTACGACCGGACGTCCGTCAGGTCCAACGACACCGGGGACGAGCGAGCCCTGCGCGGTTCCCAGACCGATAACATCTATCTGAATGCCGTTTTCGGCAGCGAGACGGGCTGTTTCGAGAGCGGCGCCTTCATGGTCTTCCGCATCGGTAATGAGGATGATTGCCTTGTGCATGTCCTCGGCCGGCGAGAAACCGTTCATTGCCATTTTTATTGCGTCGGAAATATCAGTACCCTGGTTTGAGATAAGCTTAGGGCTCAGGTCGTTAAGATACATTTTCGCCGTATAGAAGTCTGACGTCAGCGGAAGCTGCATCTTCGGCTGCTGGGCATAGATAACCAGACCGACCTTGTCGTTGCCGAGACGGTCGATGAGTTTCTCCAGAAGCAGACGTGCGCGTTCGAGACGAGTCACGCCGTCGGGACGGTCGGTCGACGAGGCAAGCATAGAATTCGAGACGTCGAACGCTATCATAACCTCTATGCCCGCAGCGGTCTCCTGCTGCTCCTTGGCGCCTGAACGGGGACGGGCGAGCATGAATACCAGCGCGGCGACAGCGATGAGCTGAAGCGTCACCTTTACGGCAGGCGTATACGACGAAGCGTCAGGCATAAGCCGTGCCACCACGTCAGGGCGACCGAAACGACGCAACTTAGCTCTTCTTGATGTCCGTGCCCCTATGAACAGAAGTCCTACGAGAGGAACAAGAAGAAGAAGATAAAGATATAACGGATATGCGAAGTCGAACATAATTCAATCAGGGAATAGTACGAAGTACGGTATATCTCAAAAGTATGCCGGAAACAAAGAATGCGAAAGCAAGCCATGCCCACAGCATATAGTTGTCCTCGGTGTGCGAGAAGTGCTTGACGTCCATCTGCGTTTTCTCGAGGGCATCGATTTCATTGAAAACCTCTTCGAGCACCTTGTTGCCGGTAGCGCGGAAGTACTTGCCGCCGGTGGTGTCGGCGATTTTCTGAAGAGTCGCCTCGTCGATGACCACGGGCTGAGGAGTGAACTCGATTCTGCCGGTGAGCGTGCGCGTGGGATAAGGAGCCGTTCCGTTGGTACCTACACCGATAGTGTAGATCTTGACGCCAAGCTCCTTTGCCACCTCCGCAGCAGTCACCGGCGCGACGACACCTGTGTTGTTGCTGCCGTCGGTAAGGAGGATAATGCTCTTGCTCTTTGCCTTTCCTTCCTTCAGACGGTTGAGGGAAGTGGCGATACCGTCGCCGATAGCCGTGCCGTCTTCAAGAACGTTCATTGAAAGATTCTGCAGGTATTGCAGGAGCTGTCCGCGGTCAACTGTCATGGGAACACCGGTAAGACTCTCTCCGGCGAAAATGACAATACCTATATTATCGCTCTCGCGACCGGAGATGAATTTCGCTGCGACGTTCTTAGCCGCCTCGAAACGGTCGGGATTGAAGTCGCGAGCCATCATCGACGACGAAACATCAAGAGCGAGGACGATATCGGTACCTTCGGTAGACGTAGTGCGCCAGCTGTCGCGTATCTGCGGACGAGCCATGACTATGATAAGACAAGCAAGTGTCGCCATTCGCAGAAGGAAAAGCAGATGACGCAGATATTGCTTCCAAGTACGTGGCAATTTGGCAAATGGCGCGGTCGTCGACAGCGACATTGTCGCGTTGAAACTGCGCTGCTTGAAAATGTACCACACTGTCAGCGGCACAATCAGCAAAAGGAACCAAAGTATTTGCGGATGAGCAAAATGCATCGTTATCTCTGTTTATTAGAAGTTTTGGAAGCTGAGGATGTTTCTCCTTCTGTCTCGGGTTCGGGCTCGGGAGCCGGTTTTGTCTGCTCGACGAAGTCCTGAGCGCGGGTGAATGCGCGGACGTTGTCGTCGGGAATCGGGCGTACCTTTGCGAATTTCACAAAATCGGCAATCGAGAGCACCGATTTGACAATGTCGGCAGTCATGCGAGTCTCGTTATTGGAGCGAAGAGCCTTGACAATCTGCGTAGATGTCATTTCCATGGCGTTTATGCCGAAACGACCCTGCAGATAGTCGCGTAGAATATCGACAAGCTCTGTATAGTATTCTTTTTCGTGTCCGTTCTCGGGAAGATTGCGCGCGCGGAGGTTGCTGAGGCGCGACATTGCAAGCTCGTAGGGAGGTACGGGCTTCGAATGACGTATCTCGACCTCAATCTTGCGCTTGCGGAGAAGGAGATAAGCTGCGACAGCCATAGCGACAATCAGTATTCCGAGCAAAGTCCACACTAACCAGTCGGGAATATAGTCATACCAGCGGGTGGCGGGGCTCACGATGGATTCCATCGGATTTATTGTCTCGAGAGAATCGACATCGACCGGAGCGACCTTGAAAGTCACGACATTGGAGAATGCCGTGTCGGCGCCTTCCGAACCGAGAACGGCGAAAGGAGGAAGAGTGACCGTACCGGGGTCGAAAGCCTGGACGGTGAAATCGTAATCTATAGTCCGCCTTCCGTTTGCCACAGTTGAAATGCTGTCGACACCGACAACATCAAGACCGTTCCACGGAACATAGTCCTCACCTGCCGGGATAACAGGAAAATCGACTATGCGCGAAGCAGCGGCAGAAGTCTCGGGCATGTCAATCTTGACACGCACATGAGTGACATCGCCCATCTCAAGCAAAGCGGAGTCAACCGAGGCGGCGACCGAAATACCGGAAGCCGAACGCCGCGGAGCCGCGAAAATCGACGCTCCGCAAAGCCCGATAGCCGCGACAAAGGCGAAACGATATATTAACGTCTTGACTTTCATATTGTCGAACGGTTTTTAAACAGTCCCATAAGCGCACGTACATAGTCCTCGTCGGTGGCGACAGTCGTATAATCGACACGTGTAGAGCGCAATGTCGTGCTCATCTGCTGCTGACGGTCGTACCACCATTTGCTGTAAGCCTTGCGCGTGGCAGATGATGATGTATCTATCCAGCAAGTATTGCCTGTCTCAAGGTCGGCGACACGCATAAGCCCTACGTCGGGAAGCTCGCCGTCGCGCTTATCGTAAACCTGGATAGCCATCACATCATGACGCGAGACTGCGACAGTAAGCGGTGTACGGTAATCTGAACTGTCGATGAAATCGGAGAGAAGGAACATTGTACAACGGCGTTTGAGCGCATTACTGAAATAGCGGACAGCCTGCGCGATGTCGGTGCCTTTGCTCTCCGGCTGGAAATCGAGAAGCTCGCGGATAAGAAAGAGGATATGCTTGCGTCCTTTCTGCGGCGAGATGAATTTTTCGACCTTGTCCGAGAAAAATATGGCGCCGATCTTATCGTTGTTCTGGATGGCTGAGAAAGCGATAGTCGCGGCTATTTCCGCTATCATCTCGCGCTTCTCGGTGCCTACAGCACCAAAATTGCGGCTTGCCGAAACATCGACAAGAAGCATCACCGTGAGCTCGCGTTCTTCTTCGTAGACCTTGATATACGGCTGGTTGTGACGTGCGGTGACATTCCAGTCGATATCGCGGATATCATCGCCGTACTGATATGCACGCACTTCGGAGAACGTCATGCCGCGACCTTTGAATGCCGAATGGTATTCGCCGGCGAAGATGTTCTGCGAAAGTCCGCGCGTCTTGATTTCAATCTTGCGAACTTTTTTTATAAGTTCATTTGAATCCATAGGGAAGAAACCGGTCCGTTATATGTTAGGGCACCTGAACCTTATCGAGGATGTCGGTGATAATCATATCTGTAGTGAAGTTGTTCGCCTCGGCTTCGTAGGTGAGACCGATACGGTGACGGAGAACGTCGTGGCAAACGGAAATCACATCTTCTGGGATAACATAGCCGCGCTGGTGCAGGAATGCGTATGCGCGTGCTGCCTTAGCGAGCGAGATGGACGCACGGGGAGATGCGCCGAACGAGATGTACGAGGCGAGATCCTCAAGACCGTACTCGCGCGGGGTACGTGTGGCGAAAACGATGTCGACAATGTAACGTTCAATCTTTTCGTCTACATAAATCTTCTCTACGATGCGCTGGGCGTCGATGACCTCCTCGGGTTTGAGAAGAGGCTTGACGGGTCTTACATCCTGAGCGATATTCATGCGGATAATCTCGCGTTCCTCGTCTTTGGAAGGATAACCGATAACCACTTTCATGAGGAAACGGTCGACCTGTGCCTCGGGCAGAGGATATGTGCCTTCCTGCTCGATAGGGTTCTGCGTAGCCATCACAAGGAACGGCTTGTCGAGCGGGAATGTATGGTCGCCGATAGTCACCTGACGTTCCTGCATAGCCTCGAGAAGAGCCGACTGCACCTTGGCGGGGGCACGGTTGATTTCGTCGGCGAGCACGAAGTTGGCGAAGATAGGACCTTTCTTGACCTGGAACTGTTCGTTCTTGACGCTGTAGATCATGGTACCGTTGACATCGCCAGGCAGAAGATCGGGGGTAAACTGGATACGGCTGTATTTGGCATCGATAAGTTGAGCAAGTGTCTTTATAGCAAGTGTCTTGGCAAGACCGGGGACACCTTCAAGAAGGATATGCCCGTTTGCGAGAAGTGCCACAAGAAGGCTTTCGACAAGATGTTTCTGACCTACGATGGTCTGATCCATGCCATGAGTAATCAGGCTGATGAAATCGCTTTTGCTTGCCACCAGCTCGTTGAGTTCTCGAATATTTACGCTTTCGCTCATAATGCTTTTGCTTGTATTTCTTTGAATAATTATTCTGATTCTATTCTGATAAGATGATGAATTATATCTTATTCTGTGGCTCTTTATTGCACAAAGTTACTAACTATAACACCTGAAAGGTCAATAGAGAATGTTAATTTTAACTATTAAGTCTTTAACAAAACAAACTTTTAAGCATTTTTAATCACGCCTTGACAATACGTCTGTCTTCAGTCATAGCCACCTTGTGTTCTTTGTAGAGATGTCCCACCGCCTTTTTAAAATCCTTTTTGCTTGAGTTAAACAGCATTTCGATATGTTCGGGCGACATTTTGTCGGACAGCGGCATCGCATCGTCTCTGCCAAGATACTCCAGAATGCGGTCGGCAAGCTCCGCAGTCCGGCGGTCGGCGCGATCGCTGAGAGTCAGGTCTATCTTGCCGTCCTCGCGAACCTGCTTGACGAATGCCTTCACTGTATTCTCAAGCTCGACAGGTCTGAAGATTTCGTTAGAGTAAATCATGCCGCGGTGCAGATTGTTGACTATAGCCTTGTAGCCTATGTCGGTGTGCTCGATGACGAGAGCGCTGACCTCCTGACCTACCTTGTAGTCGGGATATACATTGCCGAGGAATTTCTCGATTTTAGCCGAGGCAGCAATTCTGCCCGTCGTCTTGTCGAGGTAGACATATACCAGATAGATGCCGCCGCGGCGCATACGCGAGCGCTGCTCGCTGTAAGGCACGAGAAGGTCTTTCGCAGTAAGTCCCCAGTCGAGAAAAGCGCCCGTGTCGTTGACATCCTTCACGGACAGATAGGCGAACTCGCCTACCGTCGCATACGGTTTCTCTGTCGTGGCGACGGGACGGTCCTCGGAATCCTTATAAACGAAAACCCTGACCATACTTCCCGGCACCATCTCTTCTGTAAGATATCTGCCGGGGAGAAGAATCTCCTCTTTTTCTCCTGAAACTCCAATATAAGCGCCGAAGTCGACCAGACGGTTGACGCGCAGTTCCTGATATTTGCCAATTTCTATCATCGTGTTCTGTTAAATGTTCTATGTTGTCAGTAATTTTGTACAAAGTACGCACTTTATTTCCGAATTAAATGCTTCGGTAAAGCAAGAAATTGAACTTTATCGTGTAATTTTGCATTCATTAATACAATACTAACACAAATCACGGATTAATGTTCCTCTTTTATGGAAACAGAAAACGTCGACATAATAAAGCACTACTTTCCTCATATCACCGAGGAGATGCAGACACGGTTTGCTAAGCTTCAGGAGCTTTATGACGACTGGAACTCGAAAATCAACGTCATCTCTCGCGCCGATACGGGCAACCTCTACACGCGCCATGTGCTCCACTCGCTCGGAATAGCCGATTTTCTCGGAGAGCTTCAGCCCGGGACAAGCATCATGGATCTCGGCACAGGTGGCGGTTTTCCGGGTATTCCGCTCGCCATATATTACCCACAGTGCCATTTCCATCTCATCGACCGCATAGGCAAGAAAATACGCGTTGCGAAAGACATAGCCGAGCGTATCGGGCTTACGAACGTCACATTCCAGCACGGCGATTCGGGCGAATGCCACCAGACTTTCTACTATGTCGTAAGCCGGGCTGTCATGAGTCTTGAGGCACTCGTGAAGGCTTGTGCGAAAAATATAAAGCCGGCAACCGACGAGTGCAACCGCTATGCGCCCGGACTCGTATGCCTCAAAGGAGGTGACCTGTCGCAGGAAATAGCAGCGACGCCTGTTCCGGCAATCGAGATAGAACTTTCGGACTACTTCACGGAACCGTTCTTCGAAACCAAGAAAGTGGTCTATGTACAACTCGCCAAAAATTCAGGAAAATGCTCAATATAAAACAGTTCGCCTTTGGTCCTTTCGGTGTCAACACCTACATCGTCTATGACCCCGACACAAAGGACGCGCTCGTCATCGACCCCGGAATGGTCAATGCTCGCGAGCAGGCTCGTTTCGACAGCTTTATCGAAGAAAACAAGTTGACAGTAAAACAGATAATCAATACTCATCTGCATCTCGACCACTGCTTCGGCGACAACTATGTCCGCGACAGATACGGTGTGAAAGTCGCAGCGCATGTCGGAGACCGCGAACTCGGGCTCAATTTAGGCAGTCAGGCTGCGATGTTCGGCATCAGCGGCGCCGACACCACTCCTGTGGAAATCGACGTGGCGCTCAAGGAAGGTGACATCATAACCCTCGGCAACTCGAAAATCGAGGTAATGCATCTTCCGGGACACTCCCCCGGCGGCATAGCCCTCTACTGTAAGGACAGCAACTTCGTCTTTGTCGGCGACACGCTTTTCCGCGGTGCCGCAGGACGCACCGACCTGCCCGGAGGCAACTACCCTGCCCTGCTCGCTTCCATCAACGACAAGCTGATGAAACTGCCCGACTCAACCCTCGTTCTGACCGGTCACGACATGTCAACGACCATCGGACAGGAAAAAGCGACAAATCCGTACGTGAGATAATCACACCCGTAGGCATACGAAGCGCCCCGGAAGCCGTCGAGACTTCCGGGGCGCTCCATTTTGTCAGATATCTTATTCTTCAGCCGACATTTCTTCTGCAGTTTCTTCTGCGAGACCGGGCTTGATATTCGGTTCTTCAAGTCCGTAGCCGTGCTTCTTGTTGAGGGCGAGGAGCCAGAATCCGAAGAAAAGCGCAAGAACACCAAGCGAAGCGAACACGAGCATAGGCACGGTGTAGTTGTATTTCAGAGGATCATCGACGCCGGGATTAGCCCATACAAGCACATTGCCGATGAGAATGGGGAACAGGGCGAGACCGATGTTCTGCACCCAGAAAATCAGCGAATATGCCGAGCCCAGATAACGTGCCTCCATAATCTTGGGCACCGAGGGCCAGAGAGCTGCCGGAACCAGCGAGAAAGAGATGCCGAGAATGATGATTGCCGTGAATGCGAGCCATGTCTGCGGATACTGCGGCAGGACAAGCGCAAACGTAAGATGACATACAATCATCAGGAGCGCGCCGGCGATGAGCATGGAGGCTCCGCGACCTTTGCGGTCAAGGAAGTAGCCCAGGAACGGGGTGAGAGCCGCAGCACCGATGGGGAACCAGCGGAAGATGTCGGCTGCCTGCTGTGCGTCCATGTGGAGATTGCACTGGAGCATGTTGGTGGCGTAGCGCTGGAAGGGGAAGATTGCCGAATAATAGAGCACACAAAGCATTGCAATCACCCAGAACAGCTTGCTTGACAGAATCTTGCCGACATCGCCTATTTTGAATTCTTCCTCCGACGAAGACTGCTCGCTGAGCTTTTCGGCTGCTGTCTCATGATCAAGGCGCGTATCCATGAAAGTGAAGACAATATAGCTGATGAGACCTATGAGCAGGAGAACGGTACAGAAAGCGACAGGAGTAACGACCGTCGGGTCGCCGAACCATGTTGTCAGACGCGGAGATATGGTGAAGATTGCCCACACGCCTACGCGTGCAAGCGCCATCTCGAGCCCCATGGCAAGCGCCATCTCATGACCTTCAAACCATTTGGCAAGCGTTTTCGAAACGGTGATTCCCGCCATTTCGCAACCGCAGCCGAAAATCATGAAGCCGAGGGCGGCGAGCTTGGCACTGCCGGGCATCTCGACCCACCAGCTGCTGAGCCACTGCTCGAACGACGAGCCTGCGAAATAGTCGCTTATGGCGTAGAGCTTGATACATGCACCGACAAACATTACCGATGCGGAAAGAACGCCCGTGAAGCGTATGCCCATCTTGTCAAGGATGATGCCGGCTATTATCAGGAAACCGAAGACGTTGAGGATATACTCGGCGCCCGCATAGTAGCCGAAAGCCGAGGGCGACCATTTCAGCTGCTCCTCGACGAGCGACTGAAGCGGCGACATCACGTCTACAAACATGTAGGCGAAAAACATCATCGAGGCTACGAGAATGAGCGCCGTCCAGCGTGCCCATGCGTGGTCGCGAAGTGTCATTTTGATTTGTTCTGTCATAATTCTAAAACGATTGGTATATAAATTTCAAATTTTCAATGTCGTTTCTTCCGAAATTCAGCTGCAAAATTAGCAAATATTTAGGTAAAATACCGCCCTTGAACAAATAAAATGACGCAGCCGACGGTTGTTGTTCCGCGACTGCGCCATAAAAATTGGGTCAGAGACTTATTTTGTCTTGAAATTGCCTTCTATGTCGACCGGGAATGCGTCGAACGGATTGAGAACAGAATCGACAAGGACTGCGAACTCGCCGCGGAGAGCGGGACGGGTGAGATCGGCGGCTTCGTAGCCGTATTTGCCGAGAACACCTGCGACATCGACATTACCGTTGCCTGATGCTTTCTCCACGAGGGTCTTTGCCTGCTCGAGAGTTAGAGTTCCCATTTCGGGGACAGAACCCTTGACAGCCGGATAGAGCTCGTAGAAGCCGTCGATGCCTTCGGCTGTGAGGACAGAATCGGCGTGCAGCCATGTCTCGTTCGACCAGTGGACGCTCTTGCCTTCGCCCTTGAGAATGCCGGTTGCGCCGATGCGTTGGAATGGAACGAAACGTGCGTCATCTTTCTTGACATCGAGGTACGGCATTATATAGCCCCCGCGCTTGAGAAGCTCGTTCTGCACCTCGCGCACATCGACGTCCTTGACGTTCTTGCCTTCCTTGACAGCAAGAGCGGCGATAACGCCGGCAACCTGACCGATCTGGGTAGTGATAGGCTGCAGGCGGGTCGTGCCGTTGGCGATGTTCGATACTGAAATCGACTTCTCGGCGACAATCATGTCGTCGACATCTTTCGGAAGAAGCACGCCCATGGGGAGGCACCACGACGGAATCGGATGCCAGTAGAGATTCGGCAGATTCTGCGGACCGTTGTATGAGCTGTGATGATGGTCGACGGGATAGTCGCCTACAGCTATACCTGTGCGGTAGAGGGGCTGAGGACGGTCGAATGGGGTGTTGATGTCGTTGACCATGAAGCGGACAAGACCGTGGATACGGCGCGACTCGCGCACGTAGGGAATGTACGGCATCTTGTCGGCTGTCGGGAACTCGTCGTCGGCAAGACCGAGGTTCTTGTAGCCGAACTCAGTCTGCAGGAAGTAGATATACTGCAGGGTATGGTTCTTTGCGAGTGCGAGGACAGAATCGCGCTCCTCGCGGGTCATGTCGACTATGTTGGCATAGTAGTCGTTGCCGAAAAGCGGCCAGTTGATCATATACTTGCCGTTCTGGAGCTTACCGTAGGTCATCATCTCCTCCTCTGTGAAGGCGGGACGACCGGGGACGGGCTCCGGAGCGAGCGGGCTCACACATGTATGAATAAATTCCTCGCGGTTATATCCCTCAGGCATGGGAATGGTCATGTCGACGCTGTCGCCATAGTCCTTGAGAATAGCCACCATTGTCATATCCTGGACGATATTGTATGCGGAATCGGGCGCGATGTCCTCGCCGGTAAGCTTGCCGTTCTCCATGCCGAGATCGTAGCCTACGCCGACAGCCTTGGCGACATCGCCGAATTCGGTACCGTCGAGAAGCACTTTGGCATGGATTTTCATTTCTTTGCCTTTTGAGTCGGAGACAACGGCGTTCCAGCCGTCATCGGCTTTCTCGATGCTGACAAGACGAGTGTCGAACATCAGCTTGAGATGGTTGGACTCACGCGCGGCAAGACGCTGCAGAAGAGCGTTTGCTACCGAAGGCTCGAAAGAATAGGCGGAAACCCAGTTGACATACATTTTGTCGTCGCCTCCGTAGATATTGGCGAGACTGTCGCGGAACTCTCCGAAGAAGCCCGAGGGCATATTCCTGTTGCCGTCGATACAGCTCACGCCGGCGCTTGTAAGCATGCCGCCGAGCCACTGCGATTCTTCGACAATCACGGCGTCGATGTCCATGCGCGCAGCCTGGATGCCGGCTGCCGTACCGCTCGCGCCGCCTCCTATGACAAGAAGGTCTGTACTGATTCCTTTGTCGGCACACGACACTGCGAGAGCCGACAGAAGAAGCAGAGATGCACTTTTGATGAATTTATTCATAGCAATGTGTATTAATGATTAGTTATTTTTTTCTGGCTCGCCTCCCACTCGTCGAGATATAGCGAGATGCCGTCGCCTACGGCTGTCCACTTCTCGGCATCAATCTTGAGATGAATCATGTCGAAGAGGAAATAGCCGTCGCATGCGTTGATGCAAGCGCCCACCGACTGGGTGATGGCACCGAGAATCTGGTCTTTTGTATACTCTGCACCTGAGCCGGTCCAGCGCCAGTCTACATCGGGACCGCCGACGACAAGAGGACATGCGGCGCCAATCTTTGCCTTTGCCTGGCTGCAGAAGCCCTGCATGGTCCATTCGCTCGTGCCGTTGACAGCCTTGGGATTGGCGTATGCGCCGATGAGAATCTGATCCATCAGTTCGGCATAGCCGTAGTCCTTGTACTTGGGAGAAGCCCACTGAGAGGTCTTCGACGGGTCATAGTTCTTGGATGCCCAGTTGACGCCGGTGTTGTAGTAGGAGTTGTACCAACCGCCTACATACACGCCGAAAAGAAGATCCGACTTGACCGACTTCACTGCCTCGCGGCACTTGCTCATGAAATCATAGATGGTCTTGGCACGGAACTCGAGCCATTTGGTGGTGTACTTGGCGTAGTTCTTGCCGAGAGTCGTGTTGCTCGAGCCTTCGGGCAGTATGTCGGCGGGGAAATTGGAGAACTTCACGCCGATGTATTCCTCGAACTTCTTCTGGCTGATGGGCGAGAAATCGGAGTAGAGGTCGTTGAAACGGCCGCGGTCGAGCACGATGCCGTCGATATTGTATTTGCAGAGGTCCTTGAGAAGACCGCATACATATTCGACAACCTCGGGATTGGCGGGATTGAAGAATTTTTCAGTATCAGCGAGATCCATCACGTTTGCGGGTCTGCCTCCGTTGTAGCGGTAGTTCGCCCATTCTTTCTTGGACTTGTCACGGAAGAGAATACCGGCTGAGCTCATTTCCGCGCCACCAGTCATGTGACCGCCTGTCATGGTGTTGAATCCGGCGTGGATGCGGAGATCAAGCTCATGACCGAGGTCGATGAATGCCTGAAGATAATCCCAGGTCTCGGTGCGGTAGATTGTGGTGCGCTTGCCGCCAACCCAGGCGTTGAGCGACTTGACCTCGTCGCATAGCGGTGACTTGAAAAGAATGTCGCCGGTGGTGGGACGGACATCTACAACGACATCGGTAAAACCGGCGTTCTTCGCAAGCTGAAGGTCACGCTTGATGTTCTCCTTGCTGTTGGCGAAGTCGGGGAAGTTTGCTGCGGCGTCAACCCAGATATAGCGGGGTTTGAGTACTTTTTCGGCTGGCTCCGGGTCATCGTCGGGATTATCCCAGTATTTGTTGCCACCTTCTTTCGAGCATCCCGGAAGGATGAAAAACCCCGCCGCCAGAATAGCGGCGAGGTTCATTTTGATAAGATTTGAGATTTTCATTTAATGCTTATGATTGAGGAAAGTATTAAAGGTCGATGCAGTCGAGACGGATAGCGCCTACATAGCCGTTCGAGTACTCGAAGAAGATGTAGAGATAGAATCCGTCAGGCGATACGAAGAAACGCACATCATTGCCGTTCGCTCCCTTGCCGTTGGTCTGGCTTGCAGCCTCGGCACCGTAGTTGCCGGTGAAGTTCAGAGGTCCGTCCTTGCTGAAGTCGAGAACGGGTGTGCTGAGGTCGTTGGTGGAGAGGTCGTACATCACGAGCGAAGCGCCGTAGCCGTATCCGAGAGTGTTGAATACGTTGTGGATATAGTACTTGGTGTTGTTGAATGTGATGAGGTCACCTTCATTTTCAACCGAGTTCGAGGTGATGCACTTGTTGCCGAAATGCTTGATAGTGTTTGTAGCACCGTCGAACCATGCGCATGTGCGGTTGTCTGCGCCGTTTGCCATCGGTGGCAGCGGATCAAATCCTACATAACCGATGGCAAGGTAGTCGCTTTCGGGGTTGGAAGCGTCGGTGTAGACTACGTCAAGAGTACCCCAGCAGTTGCCTGTATAGCCGACGGGAGCAATTTCGTCGGGTGTCTCGCTCTGGAGAACGCCGCCCTTGACAATCCAGCGGTAGAATACTATGCCGCCGCCGTTCTGACCGGAAGTGATGATAGCGTCGCCGTCGAGGCTGCCGGTAATCGAAAGTGTGCCGCCGAGAGCGGAAGCCTTGGCGAAGGTTGCGAACTTCTCGGGGGTTCCGTCAAGACCCTTCATCTTCCACAGGGTGAGTGTGCCGTTGTTTGTGGCTGCAGCGCTTGTAAAGAGGAGGTTGCCGTCGGTGTCGGAAGTCATGCGGAAGTTGTTGTACTGTCCCAGAGTATTGGTTCCCATGGAAGTGAGGTCGATGGTGCGGATGAGCGAGCCGTCCTTATAGTTAAGGACATACGCTTTACCCTGACCTGCCTCATTGAGGACGAGCTTGTCACCGACAATACCGAGACCGGCAGAACCGTTGAAGCGGAGGTCGCCTGCGGCAATTTCAGTGCCACTGAGGATAGTCACGCCCAAGTCAGCCTGCTTCTTCGCCCAAACCACACTCTCGCTGCCTGCGCGGAAGCCGAAGGGAAGTTTCGTGGGATTTGCCTTGATTACCTTGTACTCGTTCTTGGTGACGCCGTCCTGAGCCGTTACGGTGAGGACAGGCTCATTGTCGAAATTGACAGCCTCGACAGCAGGGTCAGGCGACATTGTGGCACCGAAGGAGATGCTGTATTCGGCCTTCTGCTCTCCAATCTGGTCGACTGTTATAAGGCTGATAGTGTTATTGATGTCATTGATTATACCGGTAAGACCCAACTCGGGAATGTTGAAATCGGTAAGCCGGCATTCCTTGCTCTTGCGGATTTCGGCGCGAAGAGTGTACACGGTCTTGTTGCCGCCATTGTCGGTGACTGTCACCTGATGTTCCTTGGAAAGATCGAGCCATGTGAGGGCGGGCGAAAGAGTTTCGCCGTTCTTGAGGTTGCAAATCATGCGCATCCTGGTGAGGTCGCTCATCTCAAGATGGTTCTCGGAGAGCGCCGGATAGGTATAGGGCACCACGATGGTGATGATGTGATTCTCGTAGTCGAACTCTGCCGGGAATGAGTTTTCGTCGCGAGTGTCGTCATAGAACGATGCCGTCATCGAGTTGAACTGCTCGTCGTACTCGGCGGGAGCGAACTCATGAGGATCCTGACAAGCGGAAGCTCCCATGAGAAGCGCTGCGGCGGATACTATTGATAAAAATTTACTTTTCATTGTTGAAATCTGATAAGTGAAAGAGAGATTATAAAATTACCTCCATGACGGAATCTGCTCTACAAGGTTGTTGTTGCGGATTTCCGAATTAGGAATAGGCAGGATGTAGCACTTCTCGCTGAACATGAGGTCCACGTTGTCGATTTCGACATAGCTGTACGTGCCGTTCTCGATCTTGATGCCATGGCGGCGGTAGTTGTTATAGGCGATATGGCACAGACGCCAGCGGTTCATGTCCCAGAAGAGATGACCTTCGAAAGCAAGTTCGAGCTTGCGTTCGTTGCGGTAGTCCTGGAGAAGCTGGTCGCCGCTCGAGCTCTTGCCGGGGAGACCGACGCGGGCGCGGATCTGGTTGATGGCGTCGAGAGTCTCTGCGGGTTTGCTGAGCTCGTAAGCTGCCTCGGCGTAATTGAGAAGAACTTCGGCATAGCGGATTTCTACCCAGGGCTGGGCACTCTTGACAGAAATAACGTCTGTCATGCTCTCGTCAAGGAGCTTGCGTAGGAAGTAGCCGGAGCATGTGTTGCCGAGCGACTGAGCCTGCATGCCGTACTGGAAGAAGCTGCCGTTGACACCGTTCACGGAGCAGTCCATGACTTTGCCCTTCCATGTCGAACCGGCATAGATGACGGTTGCTGCAAAGCGGGGTTCGAGGTCCTCGTAGGGAGGACGCACGTCGGTTGTGGTGTGCCAGGGAGTCCAATCCATCTTCGTGCCGTCTTTCTTTTCATAGCTTTCTACAAGTTCCTGTGTGGGAGCCGGACCGCATGAAGCTGTCGAGCCGTCGGTGCTCGGAGTATAGTTTGCGTCGAACTGGGTATAGGGACCGAGGTTACGGTTGTAGTCGAATTCGAGGATGGATTCGCTGTTGTTGCCCTTCCATGCTTTCGCATAGTCATCGACAAGCTGATACTTGCCGGACTTGATTACTTCCGAGGCAGCGTCATAGGCGTCCTGCCAACGCTTAGCATAGAGCATTGCGCGCGACTGCATTGCGAGGGCGGCATATTTGGTGGCGCGACCCTTGTCGGAAGCGCCCCATACTTCAGGAAGATTGTCGGCGGCAAACTTGAAGTCATCGTAGATGAACTGCCATGTCTGCTCTTCGGTCGACAGCGCTTTGTCCGGGACAGGAAGATTGTCATAAAGGATGACACCGCCGTGACGGCGAGCGAGCTGGAAGTAAATGAAACCGCGCATAAAGCGAGCCTGAGCTTCCCACTGAGCATGAAGGGTATCATTGTACTTGCCACCGTATTTTTCAAGCAGAACAAGGTTCTGGTTGATACGGCGGATGCAGGAGTATGCGTTGTCCCATACGCCGTAGAGACATCCGTCGGGGGTCATGGGCACTGCGAGCTCGGCATACTGGTTTGGCTGACCGGCGCGTGCGGTAAGGTTGGAGCCTGAGTACTTGAAGATATCAGTCATAGCCTCGGTCCAAGAGCCGTTGAACTGACGGTCGCCGAACTGACCGTAAGTGTTGAGCCATGTATAGAAACCGTTAACAAAAAGGTTGACGGTTTCCTCGCTTTCGAAAGCGGCGATGTCATCCGCATCCGATTTGTTCGGTACATCGTCGAGCCAGTTGTCGCATGAGGCAAATGTCAGAGCAACAAGGCAGAATGATATGTATTTATATATTTTTTTCATCTTTTGAGTCTTTTTATTAGAATGTCACATTTAAGCCGAATGACATTTTACGCTGCTGGGGATAGTAACCGTTGTTTACAGCCGGAGCCTCCGGGTCTATGTTATATTTCGACAGACCGCTGATAGTAAAGAGGTTGAAACCTTCTGCAAAGACACGCAGCTTTTTCATGCCTGCTTTGCGGACTATTTTTGCGGGAAGCGAATAACCGATCTGGAACGATTTCATGCGAAGATAATTGCCGTTCTTATACCAGAACGTGGAAGCATACGCATTATTGTTGTTCTGCGGAGTGGCGCAAAGTCGGGGATATTCAGCATCTGTATGCTCAGGTGTCCAGGAGTTTTCTACGAGGTAGACGGGAGAGTTGCCGTACCATTTGAAAGGAAGCGTATAGGAAGTATGATCCATTACGCCCTCCGAACCTGTAGCGGTGTACTGTCCTGTAAGCGCTACGTCATGACCGAGACCCCATGCAAAGAGAATGTCGAGATCGAAACCTTTCCAGTTTGCGAAAAGATTGAGAGAGCCACTATGTGTCGGCATGTTTGACTTGCCGACATAACCCATATCTTCAGCGTATGTGATGCGTCCGTCGCCGTTGCGATCGACGTAACGGATATCGCCGAGAAGAACACCCTTGGGCGAGTTCTCGTGGATGGGACCGTTGTCAATCTGTTCCTGAGTCTGGAAAAGACCGTCGGCTATGAAACCGTACTTTGCACCATACTGCTTGCCTGTGAGCCGCTGGTAATCGGGAGCATTCTCGGAATCGGATGCGACATAGAGCCAACGCATGTATGCATACGACCAGATAAGCTTGGCGCCATAGTTGAAATCACCTATTCGGTTGTTATGGGTCAGAGTAAGATCGAATCCTTTGACATCTCGTTTGTTAAGGTTTGCAGTAGAGAAGAAGTAACCGCCCATTGACGGAGGATAAGCTCCTGTGTTGGTTGTAAGAATATCATATTCATATTTATAAAATACGTCAAATTCTAAATCCAGGAGTCCTTTCCATAGCGAGACGTCGACACCTACATTATAGTTGTCGCATTTCGCCCAAGTGAGGTTCGGATTACCGATGGTCTTGGCGCTGATAAAAGAAGAGCTTTGTCCGCCGATAACCACGCCGTTCTTGTTGAGACCGACAGTATTGCGCCACTGGAAAGGATTGAGACCCGAAGTCGCTGTCTGACCAAAACCAGCGCGAATTTTGAGATTCTGCACGAAGTCTGCTGTAAAGAAATCCTCACGGTCGATACGCCAGCCAAAAGATACACCGGGCAGTACGACCCAGCGCTTGTTCATACCTCCGAAGAGGTAGCTGCCGTCGCGGCGTACCGATGCCTCTACGAAGTAGCGGTCGGCGTAATTGTAGTTTGCACGCGCCGCGAAGCCCGCGATACGCGACATGCTGCTGTTGCCGCTGACACTCGGCGGGAATTCGCTGCCGTCGAAACGCTGATTCGAAACTTTGTCAAGTTCGTCGAGAGTAATAAAGTCGAGACCACGACCGTATGCGCCGATTGCATTCGTCTTATACTGTCGTGTTTCGGCAAGAACGATAGCGCTTACTGTATGCTTTCCGAACTGGTTGTTATAGTTGATGGAAGATATGGTTGTAAACGTGTTGTTCTTCGAGCTGCCTTCTGTCAGGGCAATATAATTGTTGTTGAAGTTGCGGTAGAGCATGTAGGTGAGCTCGTCGGGAGCGACGAACTCAGATGCGGCATGAGTATAGAGCCAGATTTCGGCAGGATTGTTGAGCTGCTTGGAAAAATTGAAGTTGGCATCGTACGATGTCGTGAACTTGAGCGACAGACCTTCGAGGAAGGGAGTGTCCCACTGGAGGGTCATTGTCGTAGCGACGTTGTTGGCGTTGCGGCGCGTGTATCCGTTGTTATGTATGGAAGCGAGAGTCGACATGTTCATACCGTTGGAAATGTTACCGGTATAGAGGGTCGTGCCTGTTGCCTCGTCGGTGTAATACTTGGGCAGATAAGGGAGCTGGCGCACCATCTGTGAGCCGATGTTGCCGTATGCGTTGGGTTCTGCGGAATAGTAGGGGTTATCGGTGTTCTGCATGCGTGCCGACACACCAAGCGAGAATTTCAGACCGTATGCAATCTTTGCGTCTATATTAGAGCGCAGATTCCATCGGTCAAACGTGAACTTATCTACGTTACCGTCTTCCTTGAGATAGCCGAGAGAAGCATAGAAATTCACTTTTTCGTTGCCGCCTGTTGCTGACACGTTGTGCGCAGTGCGGAAACCGGTGCCGAACACTTCCCTATACCAGTTGGTATTACCCCAACCGTCGATGCCGCGGAGCATCTTGTTGACATGTTCCTGAGTGAAGATAGGCTGCAGTCCGTCCATCTCGAGACCTTTGTTGAACCAGTAGGCATAGCCGGGACCGTCGAGCCACTCCTGTTCCTCGGCATTCTGAGAGAAACCCACAGAACCGGTGTAGGAAATAGTCGGCTTCTCAACATTGCCGCGCTTCGTTGATACTATAATAGCACCATTGGCATCAAGACCATAAATCGAAGTGGAAGCTGCATCCTTAAGAATGGACACAGATTCTATGTCGTTAGGATCAATCTGATTGAAATCCTCTTGTGAACGTTTGATACCGTCAATAATATAAACAATATTGGTTTGGCCTCGGAGACGAAGCGTTGCATTATCATTACCCGGTTCACCGGAAGACTGAAGTGAATTAAGACCCGAGACGCGGCTGCCGATAAGGTTAGACACAGACATTACCGGGGCATGCAGCAGTTCGGCGCCTTTGACAGTCGAGATAGCACCTGTAATGGTTCCACGCTTCTGCGTACCATAGCCGACTGCGACGAATTCCTCGAGACTGTTGGCATCCGGCATAAGCTTGATGTCGATTTTTGTCTGGTTGCCGACCTTGACCGACTGCGGCTTCATGCCGACGTATGAAAATTCGATGACATCCCCCGGCTGCACCTTGATGCTGTAAGAGCCCTCGACATCGGTCGAGACACCGGTCTTATGTCCTTTTATCACCACCGACACACCCGGTAAAGGTTCGTCGGTATCGTCAACAACTGTACCGGTGACGGTTTTGGTCTGGGCGCTCGCAAATGCGAAGCACAGACACAAAATACTCATCAATACAGAGAGACGCTTCATCGTTCTATTCGCGGTTGAAAATAACTGCGTTCTCATGTTTGTTTGATAAAATTAGAAATATTAATAAATTGGTTTGTTCGCTGTTTATAATTATTGTGATATTCTCATGGCATGCTAAAAGCTGACTTTCATTCGTTTAATGATATTTCATGATATAGATCGCAAAATTTGATTTGTGACTGTATGTAAATTTCTTGCAAGATTAGTGAAAAATTTCCAAATCACCAAAAAATTTTTAAAAGTTTTCAAAAATTTAATCAGTATAGCCAAAGCATAGCCAAAGCATTAAAACATCTCTATACTATTCTTGCGACGTTTCCGAAACTTGAAAATTATTCAATTCTTCGCAAACAATAAATTTATTTTTATAAATATTTGCATGTTTTCGACGAAGTTATTAAATTTGCTGCAAAATTTTAGCAGAGAGCAAAAAAACGGTTTTCACAAGTCATTTTTCTCCTGCGCCACACCTTTTATCATTATCAATCAACAACTCTTCCTCATTCACGAAACACAGAAAAATGAAAGAACACCGCAAAACGAAGAATCTCCTGCTGCTCAGCCTGCTGATACCTACAGTAGCTTTCGCTGCCCCGAAAGACATACACGGTAAAGTCACATGCGACGGCAAAGGTCTGTCCGGAGTCGTCGTCACCGACGGCATCGACTGTGTGACCACCGGCGCCGACGGCTCCTACACTCTCGAGGGCAAGCGCGGCGTCCGTCACGTGTACGTCTCCACCCCGTCCGGCTACACCGTGGAATGCCGCGACACTACTGTCCCGCAGTTCTATCAGCCGTACGACTACGATGCTCCGAAAGAATCGTACGACTTCGAGCTTATCAAGAATCCTCTCGACAACGGCAAGCATATCTTCACCGTCCAGGCTGACGCCCAGATGACCTCGGAAGGCGAGATTGCCGAATACTCCGACTTCCTCAAGGACCACGACGAGTTTCTGAAGCCTTACCGCGGCAAGGTCGACATTTTCGGACTTGACGCAGGCGACATCGTCGGCGACTCTCCGCACCTCTACCCTCTCTACATCGAGGCTACAAAACAGACCGAAATGCCGATCTACCGCGCCATGGGCAACCACGACATGACGCACGGGGGCAGAACCTTCGAATACTCATACAAGACCATCGAAGACTATTTCGGTCCGATCTACTACTCTTTCAACAAAGGCAAGGCTCACTACATCATCCTTGACAACTGCTTCTACGTCAACCGTGACTACCAGTACATCGGCTACATCGACGAGCGCACCTTCAACTGGCTCGAGCAGGACCTGAGCTACGTGCCCAAAGACCACCTCGTATTCATCAACATGCACATCCCTGCGAGCGACGTGCCTGAAATCAAGTGGAACGACCTCAACTCCAACGAAGTAGTCAACATCCGCGGACTCATCAGCCTCCTCGAAGGCAGGAAAGCACACCTCATCACCGGTCACACGCACTACAACCATAACGTAATCTACAGCGACGACCTCATGGAGCACAACACAGCCGCTGTCTGCGGTATCTGGTGGAAAGCCGACATCTGCTGCGACGGCACACCCCGCGGCTTCGGATTCTACGAGGTCGACGGCGACAATGTGAAATGGATATACAAGAGCACCGGCTACCCCGCCGACTATCAGCTCCGCGCCTATCCCGCAGGCAGCGTCAAGGAATATCCGTCGGACATCATTGCCAACGTATGGAACTACGACGACCTGTGGAAAGTAGAATGGCTCGAGGACGGCAAGGTCATGGGACAGATGGAAAAGTTCACAGGACTCGACCCCGAGACCGTCGTCCGCTGCGCCGACCGAGAAAAGATGGTCTACGCATGGGCTAAAGCCGAGAAAACGCACCATCTCTTCCGCGCCACACCCGTCAATCCGTCGGCCAAGATGGAAGTCCGTGTCACCGACCGCTTCGGCAACGTCTACACTCAGAAAATCAAATAATCCAAATATTTATGTTCTTGCAGTTATCCTTTAAAAACATCGCTGTTGCCGCCGCTGCGGCAATAGCCGCCGGCGCATGCTGGTCATGCGCCAACAAGGCAAAAGCTGAAACAGAAGAGACCAAACCGGCTCTCATGTGGTTCGACGCCACAGGAAACTTCAACCGTTTCAACCAGAAAGACTCCATAGATTTCTATCTCAAGAAAATCAAGGATCTTGGCTTCACTCACGCCGTTGTCGACGTGCGCCCCATTACCGGCGAACTCATGTACGACAGCGAGCTCGCTCCGCGCATGCTCGAATGGAAAGGCGACTCATGCGGCAATTTCGACTATCTCGGCTACTTCATCGAGCAGGGACACAAGAACGGTCTCGAGGTACACGCGTCGCTCAACGTTTTCTGCGCCGGACACAACTACTTCGACCGCGGTCTGATCTACAACGGTCACCCCGACTGGGCTACCGTTGTCCTTGACCCCGAAAAAGGTCTCATTCCCATCACCGAGCAGAAAGACAAATACGGAGCCATGGTAAACCCCATCAACGAGGAATACCAGCAGTACATGGTCGACGTCCTTAAGGAGCTTGTCGGCAAATATCCCGAACTCGACGGTGTCATCCTCGACCGCGTGCGCTACGACGGCATCAGCGCCGACTTCTCCGACCTCTCACGCCAGAAATTCGAGGAATATATCGGTGCGAAGGTCGAGAACTTCCCCGAAGACATACTCAGCTGGAAAACCGTCGAAGGACAGAAGCCCGTGCCCGTGCCCGGCAAACTTGCTAAGAAATGGTACGAATGGCGCACCAAGAACATCACCGACTACATGGCACGCATGCGCAAGGAAGTGAAGGCTGTCAATCCCGAAATCTCATTCGGCACATACACAGGCGCATGGTATCCCTCGTATTATGAGGTGGGCGTCAACTTCGCAAGCAAGGACTACGACCCGAGTCAGGAATTCGACTGGGCTACTCCCGAATACAAGAACTACGGCTATGCCGACCTTCTCGACCTCTACACCACCGGCAACTACTACACCAACATCACCATCAAGGACTACGAAAGCAACCCCGACCTTGTCTGGAACGAAACCGACAGTCAGGGACAGCGCAGCCCGTGGTACTGCGTGGAAGGCTCCTGCAAGAACCTCCGCCGCATCATGAAAGACCACGAGTTCATCGGAGGCATCCTTGTGGACCAGTTCTACAACAATCCCGAAAAACTCACTGAAACAATCAAAGAAAATCTCAAGGACTCCGACGGACTCATGGTATTCGACATCTGCCATATCGTCCACAAGAATCTCTGGAACGAAGTTGAGGAAGGCATGCGTCAGGGAGGCGTTCTTCCGCAGGAATAATACATATTTATAATGAATAAAGTATCCCCCAAACCGCAGAGAGCGCTGTCGCTCGACGCGCTGAGAGGTTATGCCATACTGACAATGGTGCTGTCCGGCACCATTGTCTTTGGCGTTTTACCGGGCTGGATGTACCACATGCAGGAACCGCCGCCCGACCACGCCTACAATGCCGTCCTTGCAGGCATCACGTGGGTAGACCTCGTCTTTCCTTTCTTCCTTTTCTCCATGGGCGCCGCTTTCCCATTCTCGCTGCGCCGCAAGTACGAGAAAGGCGTCAGCCGCATCAGGCTCGGCGGCGCTGCAATCGTGCGAGGCATGCAGCTGACGTTCTTCGCCATCTACATCCAGCACTTCTATCCATGGATGCTCTCGTCGCCCCAGGACGCACGCTCGTGGTGGCTGGCGCTGAGCTGCTACGCGCTTCTGTTCCCCATGTTCATGCGCCTGCCGGTCAAGATGCCCGAATGGGCGCACGCCGCCGTCAAGGTTGCCGCATACGGCGCCGCGACAGCAATGCTTCTGACCACGACATACGCCGACGGACGCACGTTCAGCCTCTACACGAGCAACATCATCATACTGCTGCTCGCCGACATGGCGATATTCGGTTCTATCATC
>JAGBDG010000193.1 GCA_017937625.1 Muribaculaceae bacterium
AGCAGCTCGAGGACCCCAAGCTAACTAAAAAGCTTGTCAAGCGCGGTATCACCGAGCTTGTGACGCCGGGCGTGGCGATGAACGACAACGTACTGTCGACGCGCGAGAACAACTTCCTCGCCGCCGTCCATTTCGGCAAACCGTTCGTAGGTCTGGCGCTCCTCGACATAAGCACGGGCGAGTTTCTTGCCACGGAAGGCTCCGCCGACTATATCGACAAGACTCTGAGCAGCATGGCTCCGAAGGAGCTTCTCGTGCAGCGCGGCATGAAGAGCCGCGCCGTCGAGGAATTCTCGCAGCAGTACGTCATGTTCGAGCTGGAAGACTGGCTTTTCACACCGAGCGCCGCCGACGAACGTCTGAAAAAGCAGTTCGGCACGACTTCGCTGAAAGGTTTCGGCATCGACCGCATGGCATCCGCCATTATCGCCGCGGGCGCCATACTTCATTACCTCGACCTTACGCAACACACCCGTACACAGCATATACGCTCGATATCGCGCATCGAGGCAGGCAAATATGTGCGCCTCGACCGCTTCACCATACGAAATCTCGAACTTTTCGAACCTCTCGACCCCGACGGCAAGAGTCTTTTGGGCGTCATCGACCGGACCGTGACGCCTATGGGCGCGCGACTGCTGCGGCGCTGGCTGCAGATGCCGCTCAAAGACCCTAAGGCTATCAACGAGCGACTCGACATTGTGGAGCATTTCTTCCGCACTCCCGAGATACGCGAGGAGGTGTGCGGTCAGCTCCAGACAATAGGCGACCTTGAGCGACTTGTGAGCAAGGTGTCGTGCGAGCGTGTGACTCCGCGCGAAATGCTCCAGATACGCAATGCCCTTGCGGCGATAGTGCCGCTCAAAAAGCTCTGCACGGCGTCGGAGCAGCCGCGACTTATGGCGCTTGCCGAACAGCTTAACCCGTGCGAGTCGGTGCGCGAGCGCATCAGCCGCGATATTCCCGAAGATGTCGGCGGCCCTATGTCGCGCGGCGACATCATAAACCCGGGTGTCGACGAGGAGCTCGACCGCCTGCGCGCCATAGCCTATCAGGGCAAGGACTATCTCGCCAAGCTACAGCAGCGCGAGATCGAGGCGACGGGCATAACGTCGCTGAAAGTGGGCTACAACAACGTTTTCGGCTATTATATCGAGGTGACGAACACCCACAAATCGAAGGTACCGCCGGAGTGGATACGCAAGCAGACGCTTGTCAACGCCGAGCGCTACATAACGCCGGAGCTCAAGGACTACGAGGAGCAGATACTCGGCGCACAGGAGAAGATAGAAGCCATCCAGAACCGCCTGTATTCTGAGCTTGTGGCAGCCGTAGCCGAATTTATCCCCGCCATACAGCTCGACGCCACGCTGCTTGCCAAACTCGACGTCTTGAACGCTTTCACGCGGGTTTCAATCGAGAACAAATACAACCGTCCCATCGTCGACGACAACCTTGAGCTGCGCCTCACCGACGCGCGTCACCCCGTGATAGAGCGCCAGCTGCCTCCGGGCGAACCGTACATCGCCAACAGCATAGAACTGAGCAACGAGGGCACGCAGATAATGATGATAACCGGTCCGAACATGTCGGGTAAGTCGGCTCTGCTGCGCCAGACGGCACTGAACGTCATCCTCGCCCAGACGGGCTGTTTCGTAGCCGCCGCAAGCGCGCATATAGGCGTGGTCGACAAGATATTCACCCGTGTGGGAGCGAGCGACAACATCTCGCTCGGCGAGTCGACATTCATGGTCGAGATGAACGAGGCAGCGTCGATACTCAACAACATGAGCCAGCGTTCGCTGATACTTTTCGACGAACTCGGGCGCGGCACATCCACCTACGACGGCATATCGATAGCGTGGGCGATAGTGGAGCATATCCACGAATACGGCGACATGCACCCCAAGACACTTTTCGCCACCCACTACCATGAGCTGAACGACATGGAGAAGTCGTACAGCCGCATACACAACTTCAACGTGTCGGTCAAGGAAATCGACGGCAAAGTGGTGTTCCTGCGCAAGCTCGCGCCGGGAGGAAGCGAGCACAGCTTCGGTATCCATGTGGCAAAACTGGCAGGAATGCCGGCAAACATCGTCAGGCGCGCCGACCAGATACTGGCGCAGCTCGAAAGCGCCGACGCTCCAACTGCCGACGAGACGGAGAACGAGGAAACACCAAACTGCGAGGGCGCGCCGGCACCGTCGAAATCGCGCCGCCGCTCACGCATAAAATCGCCGGGACGCGAGACATCGGGCAGCATGCAGCTGTCGTTCTTCCAGCTCGACGACCCCGTGC
>JAGBDG010000194.1 GCA_017937625.1 Muribaculaceae bacterium
ATACGGTACACCCATACGAAGAAGAAGGGCACGAATATGATACCGACAACCACAGCCACCACCATTCCGAAGAACACGCCCGTGCCTATGCCCTGGCGGCTTGCCGAGCCGGGACCGGAGGCAAAGACAAGAGGCAGCAGACCGAGGATGAACGAGAGCGACGTCATGACAATAGGTCGGAATCTCAGCTGCATTGCAGTGATAGCGGCAGATACGGCGTCTCGCCCCTTGTCGACCTCTTCTTTGGCGAACTCTACAATCAGAATGGCGTTCTTGGCTACCAGACCGACGAGCATAACCAGTCCGATCTGGAAATAGATGTTGTTTTCAAGCCCGCAGATCCATATTCCGAGATATGCTCCAAGACCTGCGACGGGCAGCGACAGGATGACTGCGATAGGCACAGTCCAGCTCTCATAGAGGGCGGCGAGGAAGAGAAAGACGAACAGCAGCGCCAGAGCCAGCACCATTGCCGTGTTGCCGCTTTCATGTTTCTCCTGATATGACAGACCGCTCCATTCAAGACCGATATTCTCGGGCAGATGGTCGGCGGCTATCTGCTCAAGCGCATCCATTGCCTGCCCTGAGCTGTAGCCGGGAGCAGCCTCGCCGGTTATGGGAGCGGCATTGAACATGTTGAAGCGTTTTATATTGCCCGCGCCCGTCGTATAGCGGGTAGAGCCAAGTGCCGTGACCGGTATCATAGCCCCGTCGGCACCCCGCACGAAGAAAAGGCGCAGGTTGTCGCGGTAGGCGCGGTACGGAGCCTCTGCCTGGATGTAAACGCGGTATATACGGTTGAACATATTGAAATCATTGACGTACAACGAACCGGTAAAGGCTTTCATTGTCGAAAAGATATCAGACATCGGCACGCCCTGGAGCCTTGCCTTGTCGCGGTCTACATCATAATATAGCTGCGGTATGTCGTTCTGCATCGCTGTCGAAAGACTCGCCAGCTCCCTTTGTTGCGAAGCATAATGCATCAGTGTGTCGACGGCATGCCTGAGATCGGCATAAGTGGCGTCGCCGCGTGCCTCGAGCACCATCTCGAAACCGCCGGAATTTCCAAGACCCGGAATGACCGCGGGAGTAGACAGATACACTTTCGATTCCGCGTAGCGCGACAGTTCATGACGTACACGTTCCATTACATCGGAAATATCATCTGACTTACGTTCGTCCGACGGCTTGAGAATTACAGTGAGTGTGCTCCTCGCCTGGTTCGAGCCTACACGCGGACTCGAACCTGTCACGTTAAGCACATGCTCCACGGCAGGGTCGGCTTTCAGAAATTCCATTGCTCGTTCAGTGACTGTGCGCGTACGCTCTATTGTTGAGCCCTCCGGCAGTTCGAGCTCCACTGTGAAGTAACCCTGGTCCTCTTTCGGCATAAAGCTCTGAGGCACAATCTTGTTCATCGCCCATATCCCAAGCAGTATCACTCCGAAGGCAATGAACATAAAACGGGAGTGGCGCAGACTCCTGTCTACCTGACGGCAATAGAACCGGTTGCCTGCCGCCAGTCCGCGGTTTATCGCCCGGAAAAGGAAATTCTTGTGTCCGCCTCTGCCGGGGCGCAGCAGCATCGAACACATCACCGGACTCAGCGTCAGCGCAACGATGGTGGAGATAATGACAGACACCGCGATAGTTATGGTGAACTGACGGTAGAGCTGACCGGTTATCCCCGGCAGAAAACTCACCGGCACGAAGACAGCGCACAGCACAAGAGACATGGCTACAAGGGCACCGCTGAGGTTGCTCATCGCCTTCTTGGTCGCCTCGTATGGCGAAAGCCCCTCCTCGTTGATGATGCGGTCGACATTCTCGACGACAACAATAGCGTCGTCGACAACGATGCCTATCGCAAGAATAAGACCCAGCAGCGTCAGCATATTGAGCGAGAAGCCGAAAGCGAGCATGACGCCGAAAGTACCGATAAGGGATATCGGGACAGCCACAATGGGTATTATGGTGGCACGCCAGCTCTGAAGCGACAGGAACACCACGAGCATCACGAGCAGGAGCGCCTCGAACAGAGTACGGTAGACATGATGTATCGACGCCGAGATATACGTGGTCATATCGAACGGAATCGCATACGTGATTCCTTCCGGGAAATTTCGGCCTATCTCCTTCATCGTTTCCTTGACATGGTCTGCCACCTCGATGGCGTTGGCGCCCGGCAGCATATTGATGTTCAGCACGGCGGCGTTTCCTCCGTCAATGCCGCTCTCGGTTGAATAGGATGATGCCTCAAGAGAGATTCGCGCCACATCCTTCAGACGGATAATCGACCCGTCCGGATTGGCACGCACCACTATCTGCTCGAACTCGTCGACCGACGACAGGCGCCCTTGGGCTGTTATAGGAATCGTTATGTCGACACCTTCGATAGGCGCCTCACCGAGAACGCCCGCGGCAGACTCGCGGTTCTGGTCGCGCAGAACCGACTGCAGGTCTTTGACCGTCAGACCGAGATCGGCAAGTTTGTCAGGCTGCACCCAGATGCGCATCGCATAGTAGCGGCTGCCTACATTCGAAACGCTGCCTACGCCCGGCACTCGACGCAACAGGTCGAGGACATTCAGTGTAGCGTAATTCGACAGATATATCTCGTCGAACTTCGGATCGGAAGAGAACAGCGTGATGGTCATCAGACGGCTTGCCGCCTGTTTCTCAACGGTGATGCCGTTCTGCACCACCTCTGCCGGCAGACGGGACTCCGCCTTCTTCAGACGGTTCTGGATGTCGACTGCGGCAAGGTCGGGGTCGGTGGAGATGTCGAATGTGACGGTTGCCGAAAAACCTCCCGAATTGGAGCTCGACGATTCCATATAGATCATTCCCGGCGTACCGTTAAGTTCTTGCTCGACAGGAGTGGCCACTGCCTGCGAGACCGTCTGGGCATCGGCGCCCGGATATGAGGCGGCTATGCGGACCACCGGCGGCACTATCTGCGGATACTGGTCGACCGGCAGAAGCACCAGTCCTATCGTACCGACAATAACGATGACGATAGAAATGACGATCGAAAAGACCGGATGACTCAGGAAAAAGTTGTTCTTCATTGCTTCTGTTCCTCCTCCTTTGGTGTTTCATCAGGTGCCGATACTGGCTGAACCTCGACCTTCATGCCATGCGAAAGCTTGTGAAGTCCTTCCACCACAATCCGTTCGCCGGCAGCAAGCCCACGCTCGATTATTGTGTTGTTACCTATCTCGGGACCGGTCTCGACAAATCTCTTCTCAACCACATCGTTCGGCCGCACTACATAAAGATACGCGCCGCCATTCTCTATGATAAGCGCACGCGACGGAACGACAACTGCATTCTCGCGCACATCCATCAGCAGCTTCACGCGCGTGAACTGACCCGGAAGCAAGATATGGTCAGGATTGGGCATCTCGGCTCTCACCGAGAATGTACCAGTCTTCGGATCTATCTGCGGATCTGCAAAATCGACCAGTCCGCGGAACGGATAGGCAGTGCCGTCGGGAAGAGTCACTGTGATATATGGATCCCACTTGCGCGTCGAATCGCGCTGACCAAGATTTATATTGCGCGCTTTTGAGCGGAGGTACTCAAGCGAAGTCATGCTGAAATCGATACGCACAGTATCGCTCTTGACAACTGTCGCCAGCAGCGACTGGTTGCCGGGACCGACGAGCGCCCCGATGTCGGCATTGCGTTCCGATATATATCCCGACGCAGGCGATCGTACCGAGGTATAGCCAAGTGTCAGCTCCGCCTGTGTGAGGTCTGCCTCGCATACGGCGACATCTGCCGTCGCGCTCTCGTATGCGGCGACAGCATTGTCGAGGTCGAGCTGGCTTGCCGCATTCTGCTCGAACAGGGGCTTGATTCGGTTCAGGTCGCGCTCCGCCTTCAATGCCTGCGCCTTTGCCTTGTTGAGCTGCGCACGCGCACGGTTAGCATGCGCCTGATAGAGCTTAGGGTCAATTATAAACAGCGTCTGACCCTTCTCAATATATGTTCCTTCTGCAAAGAGCATTCGCTCGAGGTAACCTTCCACACGTGCGCGTATCTCGACAAACTGCTGTGCGCGGATACGCCCTGCATATTCGCCGTATATATTGACATTTTCAGTTTTCACCGTCTCTACCGCAACTACAGGAAGTGATTCCGGCGCGGGCCGACCTTTCAGGACATGGCTTAATACGACTGCCGACATAGCCGCCAGGCAGAGTATCGCGACAGCCCATCGGCGCACCTTCGGCGGAATCCTGCCAAACCATTCCTTGCATTTTCCGTAGCACTGCCGCACATAAGAAGCATAAGTCTGTAGCAACAATTTCTCGGGTCGTATTTTCCCGTTGTTTTCCATATCCATACTGATTCTGATATTCGTAAGCTAATTGATGAATTCATAAACCGGGACCGACAACACCCGGCATCCGGTCGGTCCGGACAGACATACTGACCGGATGAATTAAAAACAACATTAAGCCGCCGTTGGTTTTCGGACAGCCGACAATTGACTCACCCAGACAGCCTGTAACACACAAAAAAAGCCTCCGGGATTTCTCTCGGAGGCTAAGGGGCGGTTACCTACTTTTCCACTTTCGCAGTATCATCGGCGTGGCGAGGTTTAACTTCTCTGTTCGGAATGGGAAGAGGTGGAGCCCTCGCGCTATTGCCACCTTAAT
>JAGBDG010000195.1 GCA_017937625.1 Muribaculaceae bacterium
AGAATTTATAGAAACTGTCCGCTCTTGGGGGCGGATTCGGCCGCCCCCGCCGCTCAGGCATCCCCCTCCGAGGAGAGAGAAATAACTTCTATATTGCGGTTTACATACTAAATCTGTGCGTTTCTATTTGGATTCTTCACGAAAAATTTGTAGAATCTGCGCTGCACGGCAAAAAGTGAAGCTGCGGTTCATACCCATTCTTCGGTTCATGTATGCGTTTCTTGTGCGCTATTTAGCAAGTGCGGAGCTAAAGGCTTGGAAATATTAAGAATTCTTCGTATTTTCGCAAAAAATCCTAATACCATGAATATACTTAAGATTATCCTTTTCGGGCTTGCCATGACTCTTTCGCTGGCGGCATCTGCCCAGCGGTATATAATCGACCATAATCTTGCCGATTCGGCATCGGTCTACCGTATTGTCACTGCTGAAAACGGCAGCGAGGTCTGCGGTGAGGAAGCATTCAAACTCCCCTTGGGTGAGACAGTAACGGTCGAGAGGCTGCTCAGTGGCGACGACGGCAGCGGTCTGATACGTGTCGACGGAGTTCCGTATGGGATATATGACAGCGTGCTGATGCTCAGCGACGACAACCCGGAGGACGTCGTTGATATTTTCGGCGATACCCGCAGCCAGCTGCAGCATACATGGGTCGGCAAATGGTTCGGCACTTTCACACCTTATATGATTATCGCCCTGCTGTTCGTGGCTGCGATAGTGCTCGCAATCGGAGGATTGCGCCTCGATTCGTGGCGGCGTGCCGCTCTGTGGGGGCTTCCGGCGTGTATCCTTGCAGCGTCATTGCTCGAGATATGGGCATATCTGGTTATGGGAAAAAGCGCTTTCTGGTGGTGCGACAGCGACCGCTACGGTTTCTTCGGCTCTATGTTGCGCGTAGTTCCGTTTGTCGTTTTTGTGGCATTCCAGCTCTTCAGTATTAAAATATATGAGGCTTTTCTGCCGGGAGTTAACGAGGACAACAAGCTGTCGATCAAGCCGCTGGCAATAGGCATTGCAATCTGTCTGCCGGTAGCGCTTGCTATTGCTATGCTTCTGGCGACATTTGACATAAGAGGACTGACGGCAGGCTTAGCCAGCGTTGCCGGTCTGCTTATCTGCCTGACAGTGGGTTTCGTGTGGTCGCTGGTCAAGAATATAAAGGTTCTCGGAAAGGTAAACGGACTGTTCTTTACAGTTTTCGGCATAGTCTACGCCATCGGCTCGCTTATAGCGCTGTGGGGACTTGTTCTGGTACTTCTTCAGATTATCGTTCAGGTTATCATAGTTGTCGTGTGTCTGGGCGCCGGCGGAAAGGCTACAGAGCAGATTAATCCGGTTTCTCCGAAGTCTGTCAACCGTTATCGCAGTCTCGACGGAAAAGACTATGAGTCCGACCAGGCACGGCTCTTAGCCGACAACTGGTGGCGATCGAAAATGGGCAGAAAGCTGTAGGATATGCCTCATAGGGTGCCAAAGGTGCTTTAAAGAGTACCCAATAAATCGGCATTCTATACCAGCGGCGAATATAACCCACCGCAGCAGCCAAATACGACCAATAAATTTGGCAGTAACGTGAACTCTTGACTGAGAGTTTATTGTCTTCGGCAAAAATCGGATTGGCACCACTATAATAATTAGGGGCGTCAGCACAGCAGAGCCCCTTATGTCGTAGGCTATTATTTTTATGCGGAGCGGGGCGTTGGTAAAAAATTTTGTGTAATTTTGCAGTAATACGGCATTTAACCTATTGAATGCCGTATGTGACTTCGCCTCATTCAAGTCAATAGAATAAATAGAAGTATGGCAAATCCTCCATTCAACGTATCGGCAGATGCGATAAACCGTATTGCAGAAATATCCGCACTTTTGGAACGACACAGTATCGCTCCGGAGGGTGAGCTTGGTCTGAAACTTCGCAAGGCTAACCGTATCAAGACAATTCATTCTTCCCTTGCCATAGAAGGCAACACTCTCAGCGAGGATGAGGTGAAGGACATCATCAATGGCAAGCAGATTGTCGCTCCTATCCGCCAGATACAGGAGGTCAGGAACGCTATACGTGTGTATGATTTGTATTCGCACTTGAATCCTTTCTCGGAAAAAGATCTGCTGAGAGCTCACGGAGTCATGATGGAGGCACTTGCGGACGATGCCGGAAAATACCGCAGCGGAGGCGTAGGTGTTTTCGGCGAATCAGGTATAGTTCATTTGGCACCTCCGCCCCAACGCGTGCCCGAACTTATGGGCGACCTTTTCGCGTGGCTCAAAAAGTCAAAAGACCATTTGCTGATTCGTTCATGCGTGTTCCACTATGAACTTGAGTTCATACATCCGTTCTCTGATGGCAACGGTCGAACGGGCAGGCTGTGGCAGTCGCTCATTCTTGGACGCCTGAATCCGTTATTCGAACATCTTCCTGTTGAGAATATGGTATATGCCAATCAGCAGGAATATTACAATGCAATCGCCGCATCTACCGCCGAGGGTCAGTCTGGTCCGTTCATCGACTTTATGCTTAACGAAATTCTGAAATCTCTTCAAAAGAACATTAAAGAAGTACCCAATAAAGTACCCAATAAATCGGAAATTGCCATATTGGAACTGCTTGCAGACAATCCCCGCCTGACGCGCGCCGGGATTGCCGAGAAAACCGGTATTACAGAGAACGGCGTAAAAAAGATTATTGCCAAAATGAAGAACGCGGGATGGATAGAACGCAAAGGAAGCAATAAAACAGGATATTGGGTTGTCCTATACAATTTGAAAGACTGAGCGTTTCGTATAGCTGGCAGAACTAAACAATGCGCAATTAAGGAACATGCAATGCGCAAATATGCAAGAAAGTATATTGCCTCCGGCATGCGACCTATTCCGGCAACGCGGCTACCGGGTCCTCCTGCGCTTCGCGTTTCGAGCCGGTTGAGAAAAAATGGCGCATGAGGAGCGGGGTCAAGGGAATGCGAAAAAAATTGTGTATCTTTGCGGCGAAAAACAAGACAGAAGGACAATATGATAATCAAGCGTCTGTACGGTTATATGCTTCAGCGGTTTCTGCCGCTGTTCATGATGACGTTTTTTATCTGCCTGTTTATCGTCCTGATGCAGTTCCTGTGGCGTTTTGTGGATGACCTCGTCGGCAAGGGGCTGTCGTTCAACGTTATCGCGGAACTGTTTTTCTATGCGGCGCTGACTATGGTACCGACGGCACTCCCCTTAGCCGTGCTCCTTGCGTCGCTGATGACTTTCGGCAACCTCGGCGAGAACTTCGAGCTGACGGCGATGAAGGCGGCGGGCATCTCGCTCTTCCGTATCATGAAGCCTCTTACGGTGTTCATGGTTTTCATATCGATATGCGCGTTTTTCTTCCAGAACAACGTTCTGCCGATAGCGCAGACGAAGATGTGGACGCTGATGTTCTCAGTAAGGCAGAAGTCGCCCGAAGTCGAGATACCGGAGCGCTCGTTCTACGACCAGATACCGAACATGAACCTCTACGTGGAGAGCAAGAACCCTGACACGGGCATGCTCTACGGCATGATAATCTACGACCTGTCGCGCGGCATCGACAACACCCGCGTCATCCTCGCCGACTCGGGCATGTTCAACTTCACCGAGGACAAGACGCGGCTCTACCTGCAGCTGCACAGCGGCGAGATGTTCGAGAACATGCGCGACAACTCTCTTGGCGCCAACACGTCGCGCTACATGCCTTTCCGCCGCGAGCACTTCACCGAAAAAGACGTCTACTTCCCCTTCGACGCCAACTTCAACCGAATGGACGAGAGCGGCGTGCGCGCCCTCTACGTCGGTCAGAACATATCACAGCTGCGGCACTCCATCGACTCGATAGGACATGAGGTCGACTCGATAGGCAACGTCTACGCTCACGAGATTCTGACGACGCCATATTTCGGCTTACGGGCGCGGACGGTCGTCCACGAGGGCAAGGTGACCGAGGAACCGGTTAAGGACGTGGTGATGGCTAAACCGCTCGACATAGACTCGCTGTTCGCCTCGCCGGGCCCGGCACAGGCGAAGACATACGTGTCGCAGGCGCTGTCGAAGGCCAAGCGCCAGAAGCAGGAATATATGTACCGCAGCATGACGCTCACCGAGCAGGCGAAGCTCATGCGCCGCCACGACATAGAGATGCAGAAGAAGTTCACGCTTTCGTTCGCGTGCATCATATTCTTCTTTATCGGCGCACCGCTCGGCGCCATCATCAAGAAGGGCGGACTCGGTACGCCGCTCATCATATCGGTGCTCCTGTTCATATTCTATTATATAATAGACAACATGGGCTACAAGATGGCGCGCGACGGCAAGATAGCCGTTTGGGAGGGCATCTGGCTGAGCTCGGCGGTACTATTGCCGATGGGCGTGTTCTTCACCTACAAGGCTGTCGGCGACTCGGCGGTGTTCAATGTCGACGCCTACCGCAACTTCTTCAACCGACTGCTGGGCAAGACCATCGGCAGGTCGCTCGCGCTGAAGGAAGTTCGCATGACCGAGGTCGAGCCGGAGCAGGCTCTGGCGATGCTCGGCACGTTCAAGGCTGCTGCCACCTCCGCCTACGAGGAGGTCCGCCGCCGTCCCGCCGTCCTGCGTCTGTTCGACAGGCATCCCGCCTCGCTCAAGGGCGAGCTCAACACGCTTGTAGACTATCTCTCCAACAGCCCCGACATCTACGCAATCAATCTTCTTAACCAATATCCCTTCACTCCAACATACAAGAATCTGCCCGGCATCATATCCACGACCGACTCTCTCATGTCGCGCCTCAGCCCAGCCGGCGATTTTGCAAAGGACAACTGATTATGGACAAAGAAATAAAACTTGACAGCATCGCGGAAGCGATAGAAGACTTCCGCCAGGGCAAGATGGTGATTGTCGTCGACGACGAGGATCGTGAGAACGAAGGCGACCTCATTGTCGCGGCAGAAAAAATCACACCCGAGCAGGTCAACTTCATGCTTAAGAACGCCCGCGGCGTCCTCTGCGCCCCGGTGACCATATCGCGGTGCCACGAGCTCCAGCTGCCGCATCAGGTTGAGGACAACACCTCCATGCTCGGCACGCCGTTCACCATAACCGTCGACAAGCTCGAGGGATGCACCACGGGCGTCAGCGCCGAAGACCGCTGCGCCACCATCCGTGCCCTCGCCGACCCCGCCTCGACACCCGAGACCTTCGGCCGTCCGGGACATATCAACCCGCTCTACGCTCAGGACCAAGGCGTCCTCCGCCGCTGCGGACACACTGAGGCAGCCGTCGACCTGGCGCGCCTCGCCGGTCTGCAGCCCGCCGCCGCGCTCATGGAGATAATGAGCGACGACGGCACAATGGCGCGCCTGCCCGAGCTGCGCCGGCGCGCCGACGAATGGGGACTGAAGCTTGTGTCGATACGCGATCTCATAGCCTACCGCCTCGCCACGGAGAGCCTTGTAGAGGTCGGTGTTGAAGTGGACATGCCCACGGCTTACGGACATTTCCGCCTGATTCCTTTCCGCCAGAAGAACAACGGTCTGGAGCACATAGCGCTCATCAAGGGCGACGTGAAGGACGGCAATCCGGTGCTCGTGCGCGTGCATTCGTCGTGCGCCACGGGCGACATCTTCGCCTCGCGCCGCTGCGACTGCGGCGAGCAGCTCCACAAGGCCATGCAGATGATAGAGGCCGAGGGGCGCGGTGCCATCGTCTACCTGAGCCAGGAAGGGCGCGGGATAGGTCTTATGGACAAGATACGCGCCTACAAGCTTCAGGAGGAAGGTCTCGACACCGTCGAGGCGAACATACATCTCGGGCACCAGGCCGACGAGCGCGACTACGGCGTGGGCGCTCAGATTCTCAACCTTCTGGGCATCCGCAAGATGCGTCTGATGACGAACAATCCCGTCAAGCGCATCGGTCTCGAGGGCTACGGTCTTGAGATTGTAGACAACGTGCCTATCGAGGTGGCTCCAAACCCCTACAACATGCGCTACATGCACACCAAGAAGGAGCGCATGGGGCATAAGCTGCACAACGTAGAATGAATCCGGTCTTCGAGGAACACCGGACGCTCCTCGCCGCCGGAAAGTACACCGACGCACTTCGTCTGAGCGGCGAGGCACTTGCCAAAGCCGAGGAGGCGCTTGCCGCCACCCGCGAGTATCCTGCCGACGACGCACGCAAGACGGAAGCCGCGCGCGACTTCTTCGACGTCGCCGCCCTGCATCTCAACGACACGGGCATGGCACAGATGGAACGCGACGAGGCGGTGCTCTCAGTGTCAGTGCCCGCGACCGTTATCATAATGCGGGTGAATCCCGAGACAGTGGCGAACGAATATGTGTTCTGGCTCCAGATGACGGCTGCGCGGCTTGGCGAGATATTGGGAAACCTCGGCGAGGAGGCGCTGACCGAGCAGTACTGGCGCATAGTGAAACTCGCTGCTGTCACCTGCGACGATTTCGCCGCACGCCTCGGCATAGACCTGTCGCTGACGGAGAGGAACGCGATGCTGCGCCACGCAATCGAGGAATCGCACGAGGGCGAGATACTGATGAACGGGCAGCCCATAGTTCCGCAGTCGGCGCTCGACGTGCTCATGGACGCGCTGGCGGCAATGGCAGCGCTCGGCTGGATGAAAGATTGAAAAAACTCTATAGATAGCTAAAATAGCTAAATTAGCTACCTTAGCTAAAAATCTAAAACCAAAAAACAAAAAATCATGCCGGATTTCGCCAAGCCAAAAGCCAGTTATCGCAAGCTCTACGTCTTTCAGAAAGCGGAAGCCATCTACGACCTGACATACATCTTCCTGCAGGGGCGCATCGCCAAATCCGACCGCACCTACGACCAGATGCTGCAGGCAGCGCGTTCGGGCAAGCAGAATATCGTGGAAGGTCGATCAGACGCTGCTACGTCAGCCGAGATGGAAATCAGGCTCTTTGGCGTGGCTCGCGGCAGTCTGCATGAGCTGCTCAACGACTACGAAGATTATATGCGCACTCGCAGCGTCGCATTTTGGCAGAAAGACAATCCTCGTTATGGCAAGCTTCTGACTTTCTGCCGCACACACAATGCCACCGCCGACTATACAATCCTTGCGCCCAGAATGGATGACGAAGCCTTTTGCAACCTTATGCTCACGCTGATTCACCAGACTGTCTCGATGCTCGGCAAGATGATTGACAAGGTCAAAGAAGATTTCCTGCACAACGGCGGCATCAAGGAGCAAATGTACGCCGCTCGCATCAACTACCGCAGCGCCCATAAGTCATAAAACATACTCGGATATATAAACGACCGGCACGCGCATTACAAAAGCGCCATCGGCGCTTTTGTTTTTGTATATATACAAAAAAGAATGAGAAACGAAATCCGAAGATTAACATTTCTCATTCTCCTCTCTCCTCTGCGGTGCGGACGGGACTCGAACCCGCGACCTCCGGCGTGACAGGCCGGCATTCTAACCAGCTGAACTACCGCACCTCACTTGCATAAGGTAGGAGAGCTACCAGCTCTTTCGCTTTTGCGCTGCAAAGTTAAGGCGACTTTTTCATTCCTGCAAATTTTTGAGAGAAAAATTTTGAAATATGTCGATTTTTTAGCTTTCAGACGCCTTTTACGACATAAAATTCGCCTTTTCGTCGCCTCCCGACCGTTTTTTCAAAGCTTCGCCGGGGACTTTCGGCAGTTTTATTGTATTTTTGTGGTACGATATGAAAACGATCATCAATCCCGCATACGAAGGCATGCGCGACTTCATAAAGTCGCTGCCCGGACGCTTCGACAAAGAAGGCACGCTCATTCACGACGGACGCAACAAGATACGAGTATTCGACGTGGACGGCGTTCAACTCAACGTGAAGCGCTACCACCGCCCGGCGCCCCTCAACCGCCTTGTCTACTCCTTCCTGCGCAAGCCCAAGGGGCTGCGCGCATACGAGTACCCGGCGCGCCTCGCCGAAGCAGGCATAGAGACACCGGAACCTGTGGCATATATAGAGGAACGCGAGAGCGGAATGATTACGGATTCGTATTTCGTGAGCATACAGTGCCCCTACGGCAACGCCATGTACGGCTTCGGCAACGCCGACCCGGAGAGCTGCCGCGAGTTCATCGGCGCTTTCGTGCGCTTCATGGCAAGGACACACGAGGCGGGAATACTGCATCTCGACCTGTCACCCGGCAATGTGCTCTACCGGCACGATGCCGACGGATGGCATTTCTCGCTTATCGACATCAACCGCATGCGCTTCGGCAAGGTTGACATTCCGACGGGCTGTGCCAACTTCGCGAGGCTGTGGGGACAGCCCGGATTTTTCAGAATCCTCGGCGAGGAGTATGCCGCGGCGCGCCATGCCGACGCAGGAGAATGCGTCCGGATGGTGACGGAAGCACGCAACCGCTTCTGGCGCAGGTTCGTGCGGCGCCACGAGGCAGCCTACAATCTTCGTTTCGAATAATATCAGTCGGGCAGCAGCCTGAAAGTCATGCGGTGGAGCGGACACGGACCATACTCCGCTATCGCCTGACGGTGGTCTGCCGTCGGGTAGCCTTTGTTGCGGTCCCAGCCGTAGACAGGATACTGCTCGTGAGCCTTGAGCATGAACATGTCGCGCTCGGTCTTGGCAAGAATGGATGCCGCGGCGATGTTGGCGAAACGTCCGTCGCCCTTGACGAAAGTCTGCCAGGGAATATCCCCGAAAGGCGTGAAGCGGTTGCCATCGACAATCACGGCACCGGGGCGTACCGGCAGCGCGGCAAGAGCGCGGTGCATGGCCTCGATGGAAGCGCGGAGAATGTTTATACGGTCTATCTCATCCGCGCTGACACTCGCCACCGACCACGCGACGGCGTCACGCATTATCTCCTCGCGAAGAATCATGCGGCGTCGCTCGGTGAGTTGCTTGGAATCGTTGATCCACTCGTTGGAATAGCCGTCGGGCAGAATGACGGCTGCAGCGAACACCGGACCGGCGAGACAGCCGCGCCCTGCCTCGTCGGTGCCAGCCTCGAGAACTCCGGCAGCGAAGCACGGAGGCAGCGGATTATGAGAGGAAGTCATGATTGATGACGTTTTCTACAAGATAGAGCGCCTCTATCTTGCTGCGCTGAACCTCGATGTCGTCGAAATCGGGATTCTCGCTGTGAAGGGTTACAAACTCGGGATTGGCGTTGCGGCGCACATACTTGACAAGGCGGAAATCGGAGAGCACCACCACGTATATGCTGCCCCAAGAGATGGGCGCGTCGAGCGGCACGGGGCGGATAGAGATGTAGCAGCCTGGATTGAGGCGCGGCTGCATGGAGTTGCCGCTGACGCGTACTATGGGAAGTTCGGGATTTAGTCCTGGAAGCTTCATGAAGCCGACGATACGCTCTTCGGTGAACATTCGGCTCAGAGGCGTATTGCCGGCGGCAACGTCTATGTCATAGACAGGCGCGCCCTGTCGGGCGGCGTCGCTGACAGCAGCGTGGGCGTTTTTCGGGAAAGGGACGTCAGAGCCGTCGCGTAGCCAGTCCTTGGATACGCCGAGATTGACGACTATGCGGTTGAGAAAACCGTCGGACGGCGCTGCCTTGCCGCTGAGGACACGCGAAAGGCTCGCCGGGTCGACCCCGATGAGATTGCTGAAGCTTGCCTGCGTGTTGCGCGACAGCGTGATAAGGTATTTGATACGGTCAACAACCGATGCGCCGGCTTCCGGAAGCCCCGGTTCTTCGAATGTCTTTCCCATGATTTTGATTTTACCAATAATTCTTCCGCAAAAATACAATCAATCTTGGAATTATGCAAATTATTATTGACATCCCAAAACACAAAATGCGCCGTTTCTTTGATTTTTTACGGTTTGGCGGCTGAATGTCGCTTATTTTGAGTAATTTTGACGAGCGCGTTCAACCAAGCGCTACCGTCATGCGTTACAAGCGCAAGGACAAGTCCTTGCACCGCAACCACACCTGAAAATACAATCCGATGAAAATAAAGCACATTATTCCCGTCGCCGCACTTGTCTGCGCCTTCGCCACCAACGCCGAGATACCGGCAGGCTACTACAGCGAGCTCAACGGAAAGAAAGACGGCGAACTCAAGACCGCCGCCTACAACATAATACACAGCTTCACGCAGATATCGTCGTACTCCGCCCTGCCCTCCTACTTCAGGCGCACCGACGTCTACCCAGAATCGGACCGCTGGTGGGACATGTACTCCGACATACCGCTCTATGCCCCGTCGTTCTCCGGTCTGAACCGCGAGCACTCCTTCCCCAAAAGCTGGTGGGGCGGCTCGACGTCGGTAAGCGCCTACGTCGATCTCAACCACCTCTACCCGAGCGAGATGAAGGCAAACACGGCAAAGAGCAACTACCCGCTGGGCACAGTGAGCGAGGCAACGTTCGACAACGATGTGGTCAAGGTGGGCTACCCTGTCAACGGCCAGGGCGGCGGCGCGCGCTTCGTGTTCGAGCCTGCCGACGAATACAAGGGCGACTTCGCGCGCACGTATTTCTACATGGTGACGTGCTACCAGACACTGACATGGAAATACACCTACATGGTGTCGCAGAACCTCTATCCGACGCTCAACCCGTGGTCGGTGCAGCTTCTGATGCAGTGGCACCGCGACGATCCCGTGAGCCAGAAGGAAATTGACCGCAACGAGGAGGTCTTCAGCATACAGAACAACCGCAACCCCTTCATCGACCTGCCCGAACTCGCCGAATACCTGTGGGGCAGCCGTCAGGGCGAGAGCTTCAGCCCGGGCGACGTACCCGTGGAGCCTGTCGGCGACCCCGAGCTCATCGCTCCTGTGCGCAACATGGAGCTGCAGTTCAACCAGGTTGCGCTGGGCAACTCGTCGACGGCACGCCTGCTCGTCAAGGGCAAGAACCTGACCGGAACGATACACAATCAGATATGGAGCGGCAACAGCGACATGTTCACGTCCGCTGTCGAGCGCATTCCCGCCTTGCAGGCATGCACCGACGACGGCTACTGGCTGACCATAACCTACCGCCCCACGTCGCTCGGCACACATGAGTCGAAGATACTGTTCGAAGGCTCTTTCCCGGGCTCGCGCTCGGTGGTGCTCAAGGGCGAGTGTCTGCCCGTGCCGCAGCTCAGCGCCTGCACCGCTCTTCCGCCTACCGACATACAGGCTGACAGCTACACGGCAAACTGGAGCTCGCCCGACGGCGAGGCTATCGACTACTACGTCGTTACGCGCACGTGCTACATAGGCGAGAGCGTCGTCACCGAAGAGCTTGTAAGCGAGAACAACTATCTTGAGATTACCGATTTCGGCAAGTCGGACCGCGAGGCATACTCCGTACAGTCGGAAAGCCTTGGCGTGCGCTCGCCGATGTCGAATGTGGTCTTCGTCGACCATTCGGGCATCACGGGCGTGAAAGCCGAGGAACCGCTCGCTGTCACCTCAGCCGAAGGATATGTGCGCTTCATCTGCTCCGCCCCGCAGACAGGCGTAAGGCTCTACGACATGTCCGGACGCCTGTTCCGCATGGTCGGCGACATCGACAACAATACTGAAATAGCAGTACCGGCAGGCGTCTATCTCGTCGTGAGCGACAGCCACCCGACGCCGGTCAAGGTCATAGTCCGCTGATTTCGAGCGTCACGGGGCAGTGGTCGGAGCCCGTGACATCCGGAAGGATTGTCGCCGCTGACACCTTGTCCATCAGACGCTGCGAGGCGAGGAAATAATCGATACGCCACCCAACGTTCTTCTCGCGGGCACGTCCGCGGAAGCTCCACCAGCTGTAGGCGCCGCGCTCGTCGGGATGCAGCTCGCGGAACGTATCGGCGAATCCGGCGTCGAGCAGCTTGCCGAAGCCCTCGCGCTCCTCGTCGGTGAATCCGGCGTTGCGCCTGTTGGTCTTCGGGTTGGCAAGGTCTATCTCCTGATGCGCCACATTGAAGTCGCCGCATACAATAACGGGCTTCGACGCGTCGAGACCGGAGAGGAACGCGCGGAAGTCTGCGTCCCAGGTCATGCGATAGTCGAGGCGCGCGAGCTCGCTCTGCGAATTAGGCACATAGACGTTGACAAGATAGAAGTTATCGAACTCGAGCGCTACAATTCGCCCTTCGTGGTCGTGGCAGTCGACGCCCATCGCCGTAGTTACGGACAGCGGCTCATGGCGCGAGAAAATCGCCGTGCCGGAATAACCCTTGCGCTCGGCGTAATTATAGAAGGCGCGATAGCCCTCGTGCTCGAAATCCGCCTGTCCTTCCTGAAGCTTTATTTCCTGTATGCAGAAGAAATCGGCGCCCGATTCCTTTAATATATCGGCAAAACCTTTGCCGAGAACGGCTCTGAGACCGTTGACGTTCCACGATATGAATTTCATGTTCCTTTATTTTATACGGCAAAAGTATGCAAAAGCCCCCAAACCGCCAAAAGCAATTGCTTATGATAAATCTGATTTGATAGACGAATGTGTAACAGATGCTGTCTCTTGCTACAGGAAGGGTGATTAATACATAGACTTATGCTACTCTATGGCTAACGACTATCTTTCTGCTTTTTGGCTTGTTTTGTGGTGCTTTTCAACCTTGCGGAGGAGGAAATTGTTAGATTTTATAATCAAGTGGCTTCGTTATAGGCAAATTTTCGTTAATTTTGCCGCTTGAAATCGCAAAGGACCATTATGAGCAATCCTAAAAACCTTGTCATCGTCGAATCTCCGGCAAAGGCAAAAACCATAGAGAAATTCCTTGGCACCGACTATCGCGTCATGTCGAGCTACGGTCATATCCGTGATCTGAAGAAGAAAAATTTCAGCATCGACGTCGACCACGGTTTCAAACCGATATATGAAATTCCCGAAGACAAGACCCAGCTTGTCGCCGACCTTAAAAAAGCTGCCTCGAAAGCAGAGACCGTGTGGCTCGCATCCGATGAAGACCGCGAGGGAGAGGCTATAGCATGGCATCTGTTCGAGGTGCTCAAGCTCAAGCCCGAGAACACGCGTCGCATTGTTTTCCACGAAATCACCAAGAAGGCAATACTCAACGCCATCGATCATCCGCGCACCATCGACATGCCGCGCGTCGACGCCCAGCAGGCTCGCCGCGTGCTCGACCGCATCGTCGGGTTCGAACTTTCGCCTGTGCTCTGGAAGCGCCTCAAACCGACGCTTTCGGCAGGTCGCGTCCAGTCGGTAGTGGTGCGCCTTATAGTCGAACGGGAAAACGAGATAAAGGATTTCGTCAGCAAGCCGTACTTCAGGATTACCGCAGTATTCACTCCTGCCGGTCAGCCCTCGCATCTCGTAAGAGCCGAGCTGCCCGTACGCTTCGCCTCCTCGGAGGAGGCACGCTCGTTCCTCGAATCTTGCAAAGGCGCGTCGTTCAAGGTCGGCGAGATAGACGTCAAGCCGCTCACAAAGACTCCAGCGCCGCCGTTCACAACCTCAACCCTGCAGCAGGAGGCTTCGCGCAAGCTCGGATTCTCAGCCACGCAGACCATGTCGGTGGCGCAGCGCCTCTACGAGAACGGACACATCACATATATGCGTACCGACTCCGTGAACCTCTCCGACGAGGCACTCGGCGCAATCAGGGAACAGATAGAAAGCAATATCGGCAAGGAATACTACAAGAGGCGTCAGTACCATACCGCTTCGAAAGGAGCACAGGAGGCACACGAGGCAATCCGACCCACATACGTCGGAACAGAGACCCTCGCGGACGCCGGCGCACAGGAGCAGAAGCTGTACACTCTCATACGTCGCCGCGCCATAGCCTCGCAGATGGCTGACGCGCAGATAAAGAAGACCACTGTCGACATCGTCTCGCCGACTGTCGACGGAACTTTCACAGCGAGCGACGAGACCGTTGTTTTCGACGGCTTCCTGAGGATGTACACCGAAAGCACCGACGACGAGCAGGAATCGGCAGCGTCGCAGGACATGGCGCTCACGACGGGCATGGCTCTCGACTATAAAGAAATAGACGCGACAGAACGCTTCACCCAGCAGCCTCCGCGCTACACAGAGGCTGCACTTGTGAAGAAGATGGAAGAACTCGGCATCGGTCGTCCCTCGACATACGCCCCGACCATCTCCACCATCCAGCACCGCGGCTATGTGGAGAAAGGCGAGAAAGAAGGTACTCCGCGCGAATTCGAGACACTTACGCTCAAAGGCGACAAGATAAAGAGCAAAAAGGGAACGATAATGACAGGCGGCGACAAAGGACGTCTTGTACCGACGGACACGGGTCTTATCGTCAACGATTTCCTCACGGAATACTTCCCGGACATTCTCGACTACAACTTCACCGCGCGCATCGAGGAGAAGTTCGACGAGATAGCCGGCGGCAAACTGCCGTGGGTCAGCGAGATTTCCGACTTCTACACTCTGTTCCACCCGTCGGTCGACGCGGCTCTGACAATTCGCCACGGACTTAAATTCGGCGAGCGCATGCTCGGCGAAGACCCTCAGGGACGTCCCGTAAGCGTCAAGATAGGACGTTTCGGTCCTGTAGTACAGGTAGGCAGCGCCGACTCCGAGGAGAAACCGCTGTTCGCGTCGCTGCTGAAAGGTCAGTCTATGTCCGACATAACGCTTGAAGAAGCCCTTCGCCTGTTTGAGTTCCCCCGCACGCTCGGCACGTTCGAGGACAAGGACGTGACTGTGGCAGTAGGCAGATTCGGACCCTACGTGCGCCACGACGGTAAGTTCGTGTCAATACCCAAAGACATGGTTCCCGCCGAAGTATCGCTTGAAGAGGCAATAGCACTCATCGAGGCAAAGCGCTCAGCCGACGTCAACAAGACCATCCGCACATTCCCCGAGGATGCCGACATGCTCATCCTCAACGGTAGATTCGGACCATACATCACGTACAAGAAGAAAAACTACCGTCTTCCCAAGACCCTCAACCCGCAGGAACTGACATACGGGCAAGCTAAAAAGATAGTGGAGGACGCCGACGCCGCCCCGGCGAAGAAACGTCCCGTAACCAAACGCAAGAAACAGTAATGGCACGCCGACCTCTCGCAGCAAAGCCCGGATCAGCCCCCGGCATTTTCCGTCCCGACAATATCGTTGCCTTCACCGTACCCGAAGGCGCTCCCAACGGGCTGCTCGATTTTCTCATCACGGCAATGCCCGACAAGAAGCGTACGTCGGTCAAGGAGCTGCTGAAGCACCGTCAGGTAAAGCTCGGAGACAACGTGACCACACAGTTCGACGCCATGGTCAGCGCCGGCGACAAGGTGTACGTCAACACTACCCGTGAGTTTCAGGAATTCACGCACCCGCGCCTGAAGCTCGTCTACGAGGACGACGACATCATCGTCATCAACAAGGGCTACGGTCTTCTGTCGATGGGCACCGACAAGCCCGGAGAAGTGACGGCATACAGCATCGTGCGCGAATATCTCAAGCGCAAGGACCCGCGCAACAAACTTTTCATTGTCCACCGCCTCGACCGCGACACCACCGGTCTGATGATGTTCGCCAAGACAATCAAGGCGAAGGAGACAATGCAGCACAACTGGAACAATATGGTTCTCGAACGCCGCTATATCGCCGTGCTCGAAGGCGCTCTCGAACCCGACTCGGGTGAGATACGCTCCTATCTCGCCGAAAACTCAGCTCACGAGGTATATTCGACCACAGTGCCGGGAAAAGGACAGCTTGCCGTGACATATTACCGCACGCTCAAGACGCGGCAGCCCTACTCGATGGTAGAGCTCAGCCTCGCCACCGGTCGCAAGAACCAGATACGCGTCCACATGAAAGACCAGGGACATCCCATTGTGGGCGACCGCCGCTACGGCGCGGCTCCGTCGCCTATCCACCGTCTGTGCCTGCACGCCTACACTCTGCGCTTCGCACACCCCGAGACGCGGCGCGACATGAATTTCACCGCACCGCTGCCCGCAGGATTCTTCCGCCTTGTCGGCGGCTACGATTTCAGCAAGGAGTAGAAAGTGGCTGGCGGTTCTGTGTCGGCGCGCTCTACGCGTGTGACCGTATAATCGCCAATGGAAAATTCAGGAAAGAAAGTATCGGGATCGGCGCCTTCGGCGTCGATTGCCGTTATTTCGAGCGCGTCGGCGTATGGAAGCGCCTGACGGTAGATCTGCGCTCCGCCGATGATGAAGATTCTTGCGTCGCCTGCCATAGCAAGGGCGTCCTCAAGCGATGCGGCGCGCTCGACGTCCGGCGCACTGAACGACTCGTTGCGGCTTACGACGATGTTGCGGCGTCCTGGCAGCGCTCCTTTGGGCAACGACTCGAAAGTCTTTCGCCCCATGATGAGCGTGCCGCCCATGGTGAGAGCCTTGAAACGGCGAAGGTCGGCGCGAAGATGAAAAAGCATGTCGCCACGGCTGCCTAT
>JAGBDG010000021.1 GCA_017937625.1 Muribaculaceae bacterium
AGATACTTCGTCAGCAAGACCGAACTTGTTGATGCAAGCTACAGAGTCGCCGCCACCGACGAGGGAGAATGCGCCGTCCTTGGTAGCCTTGACGATGGCGTCAGCAATCGCGCGGCTGCCGGCTGTGAAGTTATCGAACTCGAACACACCTGCGGGACCGTTCCAGAGGATAGTCTTGGAGGGTTCGATTACAGCTGCGAAAGCCTTGCGGGTCTCGGGACCTGCGTCGAGGCCTTCCCATCCTTCAGGAATGTCCATAGCGGAGCATACCATTGTGTGGGCGTCGTTGCTGAAAGCGTCAGCTGCTACGCAGTCGGTGCCGAGCACGAGGTTTACACCTTTCTGCTTTGCGAGCTCTATGATATGGAGAGCGAGGTCAAGCTTGTCGTCCTCGCAGATGGAGTTACCGATCTTGCCGCCCTGAGCCTTCGCGAACGTGTAAGTCATACCGCCGCAGAGGATGAGGTTGTCTACCTTGTCCATAAGGTTCTCGATGATGCCGATTTTGGTCGAAACCTTCGAGCCGCCCATGATTGCGGTGAAAGGACGCTTGATGTCCTTGAGAATATTGTCAACAGCCTTGACTTCCTTCTCCATGAGGTAGCCGAGCATCTTGTGGTCGGCGTCGAAGTAGTCGGCTACTACAGCTGTCGAAGCGTGACGGCGATGAGCGGTGCCGAAAGCGTCGTTTACATATACGTCAGCGTAGGAAGCGAGAGTCTTTGCGAAATCTTTCTGACGGGCTTTCATTTCTTTCTTGGCAGCGTCGTAGCCGGGATCTTCCTTGTCGATGCCGACGGGCTTGCCTTCCTCCTCGGGATAGAAACGGAGATTTTCGAGAAGAAGAACCTGACCGGGCTTGAGAGCGGCAGCCATATCGCCGGCGGCAGCGCAGTCTGCTGCAAATTCAACATCTGTGCCGAGAGCCTTTGCTACTGCGTCCTTGATCTGCGAGAGAGAGAACTTGGGATTTACCTTGCCTTTGGGTTTGCCCATGTGCGACATGATGATGAGAGAACCTCCGTCGCTGAGGATTTTCTTGAGAGTAGGCAGAGCTCCGCGGATACGGGTATCGTCGGTGATGTTGCCGTTTTCGTCCAGAGGTACGTTGAAGTCTACACGTACAATTGCCTTATGGCCTTTGAAATTGAAATTGTCGATTGTCATAATCTGTATATGTTAGTTTTTAGTTTCTATCCGCAAAATTAATAAATTATACGGAGGAAACGAAGTCAGCGGCAAAGAAAATTTGCAGAATTAACAACTTTAAAAAAGCCCGACGCACAGGCGCCGGGCTTGAAGGGTATGGAATTCAAAAGCGAATTTTACTGGAGCTTGAAGGTAACGGGGAGTGTGTAAGTAACCTTGACAGGCTGACCGTTGTTACGACCGGGCACCCACTTAGGCATTGCCTTTACAACGCGGAGGGCTTCCTTGTCGAGTGCGGGGTGACGGGGGCGTACAACACGCACGTTTGTGATGCTACCGTCCTTGCCGACGACGAATTCTACTACTACACGACCCTGAACACCTTCTTCAGAAGCAGCTGAAGGATAGACGATGTTGTCGCCGAGCCACTTGTACATGGCAGCTTCACCACCGGGGAATTCAGGTTTCTGTTCTACCATTGCGATGCTGACAGGTTCGTCTTCAACTACAGGAGCTGCGATGACTTCTTCCTTGACGATAACCTTGTTAAGGTCATTCGTACCTTCGGTGATGTCGACAGCACCTACGGCAGCTTCGTTCTCGAGCACGTCTTCAGTGTTCTTGACCTGCTTGTCCTCTTCAATCTTGTCGTCTTCGACAATGAGGAGGTCGGTTACCTGCTGCTGGTTGGCGACTTCTTCAGGAGCAATGATTTCTTCTGGTTCAGGAGGCAACTGGAACTGTTCTTCTTCCTCTTCTATATCTTCCTCCTCAGCCTCCATAGTGGTAAGTTCCTGGACGGTTGCAGTGGTTATCTGCTCCTCCTCAGGCTTGGAGAACACACCGGATACTGAAAGGATAAGGAATACGAGGATGATAGCAACAGCAATTACCACCATTACGATTGCCTTTGTGTGGCGAGCAACAGAATTGGCGCGCATCTCGTATGCGCCATATTCCTTGTTTTTGCCTTCAAAAACTATGTCGCGCCACTCTCTTGAGGTAAGATCTACGTCTTTTGCCATTTCAATTCAGTTTTATTGGTTTGAAGTAGATGCTTCAGCTGCGGGAGCTGCTGCTGCCACAGCATTTGCGCGAACTAAAGGATGGATGACTTTCTCACCGCTCGTCTGCTCATAGCGACGGAGCAAGAGAGTGTCCGTATGATTCGGGAGCTCAATGCTATAACGTGAAATCTGATTGATGTTCATTTCGTCGATAGCATTGATAAGACCTTCGTATGTGGTGTTGGGACCTGGTTTGATCACAACTACAGGGCGGGTCTTGAGGGAGTCGGACGCATTCTTCTTTGCAAGCTGGTCGAACTCTTCCTTAGTGATTTCCTTGTTTTTCCACTGGTCTTTGAGCTTAGCGTACTCTTCCATAACCTGCTTGTTCTTGCTAAGCAGGATTTTGCGGATACCTTGTGCCTGATGGTTCATGTTGCCTATGAACTGCTCCTTGCGGAGGAAGTTGGGCGTCGTGAACGTTGTGTCGGCGATACCTTCATAATAGTAAATATTGTGAACGGTCTTGCCGGTCTCGGCGTCTACAGCGGGCTTGTTGCCGTTGTATTCGGTATCGAGAATCAGAGTGATTGCCTCAGACTGCTTAGCCTGGCTCTGCTGTTCCTTCTTTACGTCTTCGTTTGTAGGAAGGACAATCTGGAGAGTCTGACTCTTGATCATGGTCGTACAGAGCATGAAGAAGGTAATCAGAAGCATGTTCATGTCCACCATGGGAGTAAAGTCCACACGGATAGTCATCTTTTTCTGGGCGCCTTTTTTCTTTTTGCCGCCAGCGGATTCTTCTATTTGTGCCATAACTTTACTTTACTGAGTGGGTTCATTTTCAGATTTGAGGGCAGTCATAAGGCTGAACTTGTTCAGCTTCATGGTCTGGAGATTGTCGAATACCAGCTGCACAGTGGTGAAAGGAGTGTCCTTGTCAGCCTTGATAGCGATACCCTGACCTTTACGCATAAGAGCGGTGTAAAGGTTGGAAAGCTGGCTTCTTTCTTCTGCCGAAAGACCCTCGGCCTGCTCGTTGTTGATTCGCTGGGCGACGTTGTATATAGCCTTGAGCCACACCTGGAAGTCATTGAGACGACCGTCGCGGTTCTTGTTGCCGTCGATAGGAATACCTACCTTGGGATTGGCAATGTCGCCGAGGAACTTGTCGCGTTCTGTAATCGACATCGAAAGGACTGCGGGAAGTTCAGCGAACGGCACGCCAATCATATTTGTCGTGCGGAACTGGTTCTTCTGAGCTTCGGTCAGAGCGATCTTGTTGTTCTTGTGCTGTTCGTTATAGATGGATACTGCCTCGTCGAGCATCATACCGCGAATCTTTTCGCTGGAGAGTGTGGAGTCGGCATCACCGGTAAACGAAATGAAGAGTTTACCTTCAGTCACGGTGGCGTCATCGAGCTTGCCGGATTTATCGGCGGACGACACGAGGACTGTCACCAGGTTGTTCATCGGCACTTTTTCCTCGGATACCGAAGAAGGAGTGTAGACGATGGTAGGTTCCTTCTGAAGGAAGGTAGAAGTCAACATGAAGAAAGTAAGCAAAAGAACAGTCACGTCACTCATCGCCGTCATGTCGATGAAGGTACTTTTCTTTTTGATTTTTACTTTTCCCATATTTACCTGTTTTTATTTGGGTTGATTATCTAAAACCGGATAAATAGGGATTAGTGGGTAGCGGCAAATGTTTGCACGATAGAGAAACCGATTTCGTCGATAGCGTATGTGAGGTTATCGATTTTGTTGGTATAGTAGTTGTAGAAAATTACTGCGAATGCACCTGTTGCGATACCGAATGCGGTATTGATAAGTGCCTCCGAAATACCGGTCGAGAGTTCTGTCGAGTCAGGAGCGCCGGACTGCGAGAGAGCCTGGAACGATTTGATCATACCCATCACAGTACCGAGAAGACCGACGAGAGTACCGAGGGTTGTCATGGTAGCGAGAATAGGAAGATTCTGCTGGAGGGTAGGCATTTCGAGAGCAGTAGCTTCTTCAACCTGCTTCTGGAGGTTAGCGATTTTCTGTTCCTTCGAAAGAACGGTGTTCTTGTCCATTTCTTCGTAGCGGATGAGAGCCGAGTCAACGACAGCGGCTACAGAACCCTGCTGCTTGCTGCAGAGAGCGCGAGCACCTGCAATGTCGTTCTTTTCGAGGCAAACCTTAACGGCAGCGACGAACTTGGCGATGTTGCCTTTACCCTTTGCAGAGTTGAGGGCGATCCAACGTTCAACAGCAAGAACGATAACAGTGAGGAAGAGGGTCTGGAGAACAGGCACGATGAAACCGCCTTTGTAAACGGTACCCCAGAGGTTCTGCGGATGACCGTCTTCGTCGAAGTGCATGTCGTTACCGAACCAGAAGATGAAGAGTGTAACAGCGATGATAGCGCAGATTACAATTACCCATGCGGCATTTTTGATGCCGGGAGCGTTCTTTTTCGCATTAGGCTTTGCCTTTGCGGTAGGCTTTTGAGCTTCCATAATTTGTTTTAAGTGTACTGAAATTAAAAATGTATTAGTTAATGATTGTAAGTAAATGTCTTTCTTGGGTGTCCTAAAGGTCTTTCAAGGTACGTGCTTCTGTCTGATGTCTGGTCTTTAAATTATGTTTTGGTTTAAGGTATTAATACGATTCATGTTTTAAACACTAACGCAAAATTAACCTTTACTTTTTATCCAACAAAATATTTTTGTGTGTTTTTTGACACATGAGGGGCTCGTTAATGTATTTTCTTGCCTCGGGCAGGATTTTGAGTTAATCTTTTTTAATTATTGCAAAAACATCGCAAACAAATTTCATTTCGAAAGCGCTTCGAAGCGTTTGTGACCTCTCAGATAGTATTCCGAAAGGATATCGAGCGATGTCTCGCGGTCAGATTCGAGCAGACAGACTTCCGGAGCCGTGACATACCCGCGGCGCATCCTTGCGAAATCGCGATGAGCACGGAAGACGGCTGCGGCGTTTGCAAAACTTAAAGTAAGCACGAATCTTGCCCATGCGACCGTGTCAAGCAGTCTGCGACGCAGAAGAACCTTGCCCCTGACACTGTCAGGAAGATTCTTATGAAGCATCAGCAGATTGTTGCGGAAGTTCAGATAGGTCTTCTTCGGATTGTCGGCAGGCAGCGAACCGCCTCCGAGATGATAGACGGCGGAAGAAGGAACGACGGCAATGCGGTAGCCGGCGAGTCTTATGCGCCAGCAGAGGTCTATTTCCTCCATGTGGGCGAAGAACCTGGGGTCAAGTCCGCCTGCGGACAGATACAGGGTCCTGCGCACCATCAGCGCCGCGCCGCTCGCCCACATCAGATTGTCTTCCTCGGTGTCGTACTGTCCGCTGTCCTTCTCGCAAGTCGCGAAAATGCGTCCGCGACAATAAGGATAGCCGTTGCGGTCGATATAACCGCCACACGCTCCGGCATATTCGAAATACTCGGGATTATTGTACGAAAGTATTTTCGGCTGGCAAGCTCCGACGCCGGGATGTTCTTCCATATAGACCAGCAACTCCGTGTCCCAACCGGGCGCTGGAGCGACATCAGAATTAAGCAGTATCACATACTCGCTCTCCGATTCGGCTATTGCACGGTTATAGCCTTCCGCAAAACCATAGTTGCGGTCGAACGGCAGTATCTCGATTTCGGGATAGTTATCCTTTATATATTGTATGGAGCGGTCTTTGCTTCCGTTGTCTGCGACTACGATACGCGATATGCGCATATCGCTCTTTTCTACCACCTGCGGCAGATACTCGCGGAGAAGTCTCTCGCCGTTCCAGTTCAGAATGATGATGTCAATCGGCTTGACCGGCTTCATTCCGGATTGAGCGTTACTTTGTTTTTCCATCTTTTATGTGTCCAGAGCCATATCGACGGGTCTCTGAGAATAGTGGTTTCAAGCATTTGCGAATACTTTCTTGTCAGCTCGTTGTGTTCCGGTTTCTGCGAACCGTCGCTGATAAGACGGGTGACGATGCGATAATGACCTCGTGATATCTTTTCCATATCCCAGTAGACAGTCGCCATTCCGAGACGAGCGGCAAGTGTCTCGGTACCTGTTATGAATGCCGTAGGACGGTTGAGGAACATTGTCACATAGGTCGGATCGCCATGGCTCGGCTTTTGGTCACTCATGAAACCCGTTACCGTAACGATTCCTTTTGCCTTCAGTCGGAACAAGTCGCGGAATACAGTGCTCTTGGGGAATGACACCGAGCCGAAGCGGCTGCGCAGATGAAGCATCAGTTCATCGAACGCCTTGTTACGCAACGGACGATAGACCTGACAGTACTCTACCCCTTCGGTATGAGCATGGAGAGTCACCGACGGAGCCCATTCCCAGTTGCCGCAATGAGAGAAGTATACGACAATACTCTTGCCTTGTGCGGTCAGATTGTCAATAATCTCGACATTCACAAACTCAACGCGTCTCTCGATTTCCTCGTCGGATATATGAAGAAGTTTGACTGTCTCGACAAAACAGTCGGCGAAATGCCGGTAGAACTTCTTCTCGGTCTCCTTTATCCATGCTTCGTCCTTGTCGGGAAAACACTGGCGCAGATTATCCTCCACGACCGCACGACGATAGCGTACGACATGGTATAGCAGAAAATACAAGAAATCCGCAAACACATACAGCACTCCCAAGGGAAGAAGGGCTATTGCCTTGAAAAGGAAGCGGAGAATATTATATATAATGTACGTCATTTCTCAGATAGTGTTGCCGAAAGGGTCTCACCGTCATCGTGCAGCTCGCCGAGGTGCATCATGCAGACCTTGTTATCATAGTCGGCGCCCAGATCTGTTTCTACGCGAAGGTAATTATCGGTAAATCCGCCCGTCGGCTGACCTTCATGACCGTGCTCTATGAGAACAGGACGGTCCGTACCGATGAACCGCGAAGCGAATTCCCGGTGCTTGCGGGCGCTGATTTCCATCATTATGGCGCAACGGCGATGCTTTTCCTGCTGTTCAACGGCATAATCAATCTCGAGCGCTTTCGTTCCCGGGCGCTCGGAATACGGAAACACGTGTAGATGACTTATGTCGAGACCGTCGACGAAGGCACGCGACGACTCGAAACGTTCAGGTGTCTCACCTCTCGCCCCTACAATAAGATCCACACCGATAAAAGCGTCGGGAAGCGCGTGGCGTATACGGTCGACCTTATGCGCGAACAGCGCCCTGTCGTAGCGGCGTCGCATCAGCGCGAGAACTTCGTCATCGCCGCACTGCAGCGGAATATGGAAATGCGGCATGAAACGGCGTGACGATGCGACGAAATCGATGAGTTCGTCGGTGAGGAGATTCGGTTCTATCGACGATATACGATAGCGTTCGATACCCTCGATTCTGTCGAGCTCGCGGCACAAATCGATGAAACGGTCGTCTCGTCCATAGCCAAAGTCACCTATATTCACACCTGTTATCACAATCTCGGTACCTCCGGTTTGAGCAGCAGCTTCTGCTTGCGCCACTATTTCGGGAATAGTTCCCGAACGCGAGCGTCCGCGAGCCTTGGGTATGGTACAGTATGTACACCAATAGTTGCAGCCATCCTGGACTTTGAGAAAATAGCGCGTGCGGTTGCCGCGCGAGCACGACGGCATGAAGTCGCGTAGATTCTTGGCATCAGGAACGTCGCACAGAGGTTTTCTTTCAGCGAAATAGCTCATGGCGTAATCCACAAGACCGAGCTTGCCATTGACGCCGGCAACCACCGCGACACCGGGCAGTTCGCTTACCTCGCCCGGTTTCAGCTGCGCATAGCAGCCAGTTACGAGAATAAGAGCCTGCGGATAGCGACGGTTGAAAGAACGGATCGCACTCCGGCATTTTCTGTCCGCCTCGCCCGTCACGCTACAGGTATTCACTACTATTATGTCGGGCGTTTCATCCTTGCCGACAGGACTCACGCCCCGTCTGGCAAACTCGTCGGCGACAGAAGCCGTCTCGGCGAAGTTGAGCTTGCAGCCGAAAGTATGATAAAGTGCCTTCAGAGGCTTTGGAAACGCCGAAAGGTCAGTCATTTCTAAATTCATTGATGATTTGTGAAATCTCAAGGGCATCGGCCACAGAAGTACATGCCGATATCGGAAGACTAAGAACTTCATGTCCGAGACGTTCGGCGACAGGCAATTCGAGAGACGCGTAACAGCTGTAACAAGGCTGTTTATGCGCTGGAACCGGATAGTTGACATCAGTTCCGACGCCTCGGTCGGTGAGATATTGTCTCAGCTGTTCGCGATATGGCGTGAGTATGACATATTGATGCCATACACAGCCGTCAGGCGACGTCAGAAGAGGCTTCTTTATCGCCGGATTATTTATATGCGCCTCATATACAGCGGCAAGAGTCCTGCGCCGTGCATTTTCTTTGTCGACATCCGGTAGTTTCGCTCTTAAAAAAGCAGCCTGAATAGGATCGAGACGACAGTTATACCCGGTATAAATGTTATGGTAGCGCGTATCGGAGCCATAATTCGCAAGCGCTCTTATAGTCGAAGCGAGAACTGCATCGTCTGTTGTGACCGCTCCGGCATCGCCCAGCGCTCCGAGGTTTTTTGTAGGATAGAAGCTGAATGCGGCAGCATCACCAAGCGAACCGGTTCGATAAGTTCCTTTAGCGGAAGGATAGTCAGAATCGGCACCTATCGCCTGCGCGTTGTCTTCGACCACTATCAGCCCGTGGGCAGCGGCAGCATCTGCAAGATACTTGTCATAACACGCGCGTCCGTAGAGATGAACCGTAAGTATAGCCTTAGTCCGTGGCGATATATGTTCCTCTATTCTCGCGGTGTCAAGATTTAGGGTCACCGGATCCGCTTCGACAAAAACAGGAGTGAGACCATTATCGGTAACAGCAAGAACGGAAGCGATATATGTATTTGCCGGAACTATTACCTCATCGCCAGTATGAAGTCTTCCGAGTTCGATATAAGCCCTGAAGATAAGGCGCAGTGCATCAAGCCCATTGCTGACACCCACACAATATTCTGTTCCTGTGTACTTTGCAAGTTCTTCTTCGAAATCCTCGTTTTCTTCACCGCCGACGTAACGACCCGAATCGATAACCCTTGCCGCAGCTTCCTTAAGTGCGGCGAAATAAGGCTCGTTAACGTCTGCAAGATTCAGAAACGGATACTTCATCATTTTTCGAGAGTCAGCTTTAAAAATTCGTCGAAATCGCGCACATAATCAGCCTCATCGTAAGGTGTTGACGTCAAGACCATGCACACGGAGCCGGAAGAGAAATTATCGAGAGTACGCCAGTAGCCAGGCGGAACATAAAGCCCTTTGAACGGACGGTTGAGCGTAAAGCTCATCCATTCCTCGCCATTGAACAGATTGACATTGAAGCTGCCGGATATTGCAATGATCAGCTCCTTGCCTTCATGATGGGAGTGCGCACCCCTCTCCTCTCCGGCAGGAACGTCATAAACCCAATAGACACGGCGGATATCGAAAGGGACGATACCGTCGCCGTTCTGTACGAACGACAAATTACCGCGCGGGTCATATATACGCGGAATATCTACGAGACGAGGGTTAACGGATGGTTTCATCGGCAAGTCGTTTTAGATATTGTCCGTAGTGAGTCGACAGCATCGGTTCGGCAAGTCGACGCAGCCGGGCGGCGTCGATGAATCCGCGCCGGTAAGCCACTTCCTCAAGAGCCGCCACGAGCAATCCCTGACGTTTCTGTATGGCTTCTATGAAAGACGCAGCTTCCATCAGCGAGTCGATTGTACCGGTATCGAGCCACGCAAAGCCTCGTCCGAAACACTGGACATTGAGCTTTCCTGCCTGAAGATATGATTCGTTGACCGATGTAATCTCGAGTTCGCCGCGTGCCGACGGACGGACACCCGCAGCGACTTTCGAGCAGCCCGATGGATAGAAATACAGCCCGACTACAGCAAGGTCGCTCTCGGGTTGCTCCGGTTTTTCGACAATCGATACAGGCGTTCCATTTTCATCAAGCGAAACCACGCCGTAGCGCCGGGGGTCATCGACATGATACCCGAAAATCGTTGCTCTTCCGGCTTCTGCATCTGCAGCGGCACGCGCAAGCATGGCGCTGAAACCCTGGCCGTAGAAAATATTGTCGCCAAGAATAAGCGCGCATGCATCTTCACCTATGAAATCGCGCCCTATTGTCAAAGCCTGCGCAAGACCTTCGGGACGCGCCTGCTCTGCATAGCTGACAGCAATGCCAAGTTGCGAGCCATCACCCAAAAGCCGGCGGAACATGGGCAGATCGCCGGGTGTCGAAATAAGAAGAATATCGCGTATACCGGCAAGCATCAGCACGGAAAGCGGATAATAAATCATCGGCTTGTCGTAGACAGGAACAAGCTGTTTTGAAATTCCGCGTGTGATTGGGCTGAGGCGAGAGCCGGAGCCTCCTGCCAGTATTATTCCTTTCATCTCTATCGGTTTGAATACATTTTATCGTAGTACTTGCGATACTCGCCGCTCAAAGTTGCGGCGACCCATGGCTTGTTGTCGAGATACCACCTTACAGTGTCATGCAGTCCTTCTTCAAAACTGTAGCGCGGAAGCCAGCCGAGTTCCATCATTGCTTTGGTGGCATTGATAGCATAGCGTCGGTCATGACCTGGACGGTCTTTAACATAGCGTATAAGCTCATCGCCATGCTCCACACCGGCAATATCACCGACCTCACGGATAAGTGAGCGCACAATATCGATGTTCTGTCGCTCAGAATAACCTCCGAAATTGTAAATCTCTCCCGGACGGCCGTTGTCTGCTACGGCAAGAATGCCATGACAATGGTCATCGACATGAATCCAGTCGCGGACATTGAGCCCTTTGCCATAGACAGGCAGTTTGCGCCCTTCGAGGATGTTGTTTATTACAAGAGGTATAAGTTTCTCAGGGAACTGACGCGGACCGTAATTGTTGCTGCAGCGGGTAATGTTCACCGGCATACCGAACGAACGGTAATAGGACAGCGTGAGCATATCGGCTGACGCTTTTGCGGCAGAATACGGCGACGAGGGATGCAATGGCGTTGTTTCGACAAATGAATCCTCGCCGTACATTATGCCGCCGCGACCGAGTGCTTTTACTATTTCCTCGCCGAAAGCCACAGGCGAACCGATTTCAAGATCGCCATAAACTTCATCGGTGCTTATCTGGATAAATTTCTTCAGTGTGGTCTCGGCACCGGACGCAATCTGAGCGTCGCGCTGGCGGCGGCAGCATTCGAGAAGATTGAAAGTGCCGTCGATATTGGTGCTGATGAAAGGCGTCGGGTCATCAACGCTGCGGTCGACATGACTTTCTGCCGCAAAATTGATGACGTATGCCGGCTGATATTTCTCAAGCAGCCCGGCGACAAGCTCCTTGTCTGCAATATCACCCTTGACAAAAACAATCCTTCCGGATTCGACGAGCGTTGATATCGACATGAGATTCCCGGCGTATGTAAGCTTATCAAGAACCACAATCTTAGCCGACGGTCGTTCGTCTGCAAGGATATGCACGAAATCGGAACCGATGAATCCGGCACCTCCGGTAATCAGATATGCGTCGCTGTTCATTCTCCGCTGTCTTTCTGTGGCAGATTGGCAAGCTGGTCACGCGCGGTGGCAAGCATGCGTTCGAATTTCTCACGACGGACCGACGCGAGACGCTGAGCCTGAAGAGCGCGGCTGTATTCGTAGCAGTCGACAAGCTCCGTCATCTGTTTTGAGGAAAGCTTGAGTTTGACCGACGATTTCGAACCGATGAGAATAAGCCCCGAAGCATTCCTGTGCGAAGGCAGCCACCTGCCGAGAGCCTCGAGGTCCTCGGGGTTGAAACTTGCCGACTCCGAACCTTCGACGCTGATGACGCGCGACGGCGAAATCTCGGCGGACGAAACACTCTCAGCACCGTCGACAATCTCTATACTTTTCAGACCGATTGCTTTGCCCTGGACGTTTGCTACAATATAGAAAAAACCTTTGTCGCTCACACGCGCCTGTATGCCGCTTGTGGTCATCACTTTCTCGTCAACTCCTATAGGGAGAAAGTACCCCTCAAGACCGACGGAGCTGTCGACGTGGCGGAAACGAGGACGCCATTCGTCCACGGCAATAGTCGCGGCAGCGAGCTCATTTTCGAGCGCGCCGATGCTGTCCATCGCTATGCCTTCCATCGCCGAAGCGCGAAGTCGCAGGGAGTTGCGGCGAACCTCGGTCTGTTTGGGATAGCGGGCATTCAATGTATCAAGCAAAGCGAGTGCCTTAGGATAATTCTTCTCGGTGATTGCCTGTTCGCTCTGCGCGTATAGCTCTTCGGCCGCTTTCTGCTCGCTGTTGCCGCAAGCGGTCAGGCAGAAAGCTATACATGCTCCGGCGACAAGTTTATTTATTTCTCTGTACATTTTTGACACCTTTAACTGTTTCTATTTTTTTCATCAGCTGATTGAGCGAAAGTGTGTCCGAGACGCCTACCGAAATGAAGCCGTGGAACAAGCCGTCGTTCGAATCAATCGATATACTCCGCAAAGATACGGATTTTTCTTTATTTATAATAGAAGTAATGTTGGTGACTATGCCTATGTCGTCCTTCCCCACAACACGAAGCACTGCGGTGAAGGTTCCCGGCGCTCCACCTTTGCCGCTCCATCGCGTGCGGATGAGGCGGCTGCCGTAGCGGCTGCGGATATGCGCCGCGTTAGGACAGTCGGCACGATGAATCTTTATGACGCCTTCCGACGAAATGAAACCGAACACATCGTCTCCGTAGATAGGGTTGCAGCAGCGCGACAGCTTGTAGTTTATGCCCTTTATATCGTCGCCTATGACTATGATGTCACCACCGCCGTCGGCAGTCTCGGTTTCTTCGGTCGGTTGCTGGAGCATATATTCGCTCGCGGAAATACGCTCGCCGCCCTCCTCTGCCTTGGCGGCACGTTCTGCCATGTCACAGAAGGTATCGACGACGTCGTTTATCTCTATCTCGCCTGCACCAAGCGCACTGAAAAATGCTATTGCGGTCTTATAACCCATCTTGCTGACAAGACGGGAGATCGCTGCCTCGTCGAAATCAAGCTTGCGGTTCTTGAAACGGCGCTGAAGCAGTTCTTTTCCGATTTCAGCGGACTTGTTCTCGGCTTCCTTGAGAACGGAACGGATTTTGTTGCGTGCCTTGGTGGTCACGACGACAGAAAGCCAGTCGGCGCTCGGTTCCTGCTGAGGATTGGTGAACACCTCAACTGTATCGCCGCTCTGAAGCTTATAGTTGATTTTGCGGTTCTTCCCGTTTACTTTGCCGCCGACGCACTGCGTTCCGATGCGGGTATGGACATTGAAAGCAAAATCAAGAAGCGTCGCGCCCTGCGGCAGCTTGTAGAGGTCGCCGCGAGGAGTGAAAACAAACACCTCACGCGAATAGACATCCATCTTGAAGTTTCGCATGAGCTCCATGGGACCGTTCTGCCCTGCTTCAAGAATATCGCGCACATTGTTCATCCATGCGTCGAGGTTACTCTCGCTCTTGATGCCCTTGTACTTCCAGTGTGCCGCAAGACCTTTCTCTGCGATGACATCCATGCGCTTTGTGCGTATCTGTACCTCCACCCAGCGTTCCTCCGGGCCGTAGACAGTTATATGCAGCGATTCGTAGCCGTTGCTTTTAGGAATGCTCAGCCAGTCTTTCAGACGACCCGGATTCGGGCGGTACATATCGGTCACCACCGAATATGCAAGCCAGCACTCGGGCTTCTCGCGCTCGAGCGGACAGTCTATGACAATGCGGATAGCGAACAGGTCATATATGTCCTCGACCGTGTTGTGCTGCTTCTTCATCTTGTTCCAGATGGAGAAGATTGATTTCGTCCTGCCTTTTATCTCGAAGTTCAAACCCTCTTCCTGAAGCTTTTTCTTCAGAGGTGCGATAAAATCAGCTATATATGCCTCGCGTTTCGCCTTGGTCTGGTTAAGTTCATGGGCAATCTTTGTATAAACCTCGCGGTTGCTGTATTTGAGCGACATGTCCTCAAGCTCCGACTTGATGGCATACAGTCCGAGACGGTGGGCGAGCGGAGCGTAGAGATAGCTTGCCTCGTTAGCCGTGTCGCGCACATACTTTTCTGCGGGATGATGGTTGATTGCACGCATAAGTCTCAGACGGTCGACAATCATAAGGATGATGACGCGAATGTCCTGGGCGAAAGTCAGGAGGAGCTTGCGGAAGTTCTCGCTTTCTACAGATGCGTTTCGGCTATAAAGCGATGCGACCTTGTCGAGACCTACGACAAGTTTCTTGACATCCTCACCCCAGCGCATTCCGATTTCGTCTTCCGTCATGCCGCCCTGAGCAAGCGATGAAAGTATTACGGCAAGGCACATATTGCGGTCGGCACCGAGGCACTCGCACACGCAGAGCGCCGTCTGCATCGCAGAAGTGACGGGATTGAACCCGAAACGGTCGCGGACTATGACACCCGATGAGGCTACGCGCCTTACGGCATCCTTTATGCCTTCGCTGTCGCCCGGCTGAAGGCGTTCGCCGAGAGCCTGACAGAGTTTGCGGTAGTCGCTGACAAGTATCTTACGTTCATTGTCCGTAAAAAATTGTTCTTCCATATATACCTATTGTTGAATCGGCAAAAGCCGGTTTTAAATAAAAAAGTGAATCAGCGAACCCGTCAGCGGCGTTTTCTGATTTTTTGCAGTGAGAAACGGAAACACAGACCGCCGAGCGATCCGTTGAATACCTCTATCTCTCCTCCGTGAGCCTTGATTGTGCTGAGCACGATGGGCAGACCGAGACCTGTGCCGCCAGCCTTGCGCGTTCGTCCGCTGTCGATACGGTAAAAGCGGTCGAAAAGGTAGGGAAGATGCACCTCGTTGACGCCCACACCGTTGTCTCGGAATTCGAAGTAATAGAAATTGTCGTCCTCCGATACCATGACGAGCTCGCAGAGCGTCCCTTTAGAGTAAGAGACGGCATTCTTGACCAGATTTATAATCATGCCGGACAGCAGATTATAGTTGCCGCGGATTTTGCAGTCGAGCGGAATATCGATACGGAACGTCATGTTGCCCGTCGCGCCGGACTCTTTGACATCGCTGGCAATAGTATATGCGAGGTCGTGGAAGTCTATGTCCTCTGTACTGATAAGTCCGCCGCCCTCCTCCAGACGCGTTATGGCCGACACATCGGCTATAAGGTTGACAAGACGGTCGACATGTTCCTGAGCTTTTGTAAGGAAGTGCATGCGCGAGCTGTCGTCCATGTCCGGATTCTGAATAATTGTATCTATATATCCTTTTATGACACCGATAGGCGTGCGGAGCTCGTGATTGATGTTGTTCGTCAGCTCGCGCCGTGAACGTGCCTTTTCCTCGATGGCATGGAGCGCCACTTCGTGCTCCTTACGTTCCCGTTCAAGCGCCTGGCTTTTCTCGTTGAAAATCTGAATAATCTGACGCGAAATATCTCCAAGCTCATCATGCGGGTACTCTACATCGGGGGTGAATGCAGGATCTGTGGCGGCACGCTCGGCAACGTAACGCAGAATGGCGATATTACGACCGAAATAGCGTGTCGAAAAATACGCCAGCAGCGTTATGAACACGGCGAAACATATAAGAAGCCAGAAAAAGGTCATCGATGGAATAACTGCCAACGCCACATCATTGTCAAAAGGAAGAACAGTTATTACCTGAAAACGGTTGTCCGAACTGCTGTCCGATTTGTAATAAAAATACTTCTGCGTGTTGGGGACACTGCCGGTGATTCGCCTGTTCTCGTTCTGCACGATACCTTGACCGTAGTGCAGCTCGTTCTCCGACAGCTCTATAGGCTCTCCATAGCACTTGTACAGTTCGCCATCCTGATAAAGAGTCACACGCAACATGTCATAGACAGGATTGTCGCGGTAGTATTTCGCCACGAATGCAAAGAAGTTGCCTATATCGTAGTTCTGTTCGTATGCCGAGATGATACGGGCGTTGATAAGGGCGAGCTGATCTTTGATCTGCTCCTTCTTATATTCATTGTCAGTGCGGAACTGCCATACGCAAATACCGATTATACATATCCATAACGCGGCGACAAGCGGTATGAACAGCTGCCACTGATAGCTAATCCTTCTCCTTAAACCCATAGCCGAAACCCTGACGGGTGACAATGTATTTGTCGTAATTTCCGAGTTTCTTTCTCAGGCGTGTGATATTCGTGTCAATGGTGCGTCCGGTAACCACCATGTTGTTGCCCCAGACATTCTTGATTATCGATTCGCGTGAATAGATACGGTTGCGGTGAGTGAGGAAGAAAAGAAGTATATCGAATTCTGTACGCGTCAAAGTCACTGGCTTGCCTTCAAGGTAGCACTCTTTGTCGTTACGGTCGATGCGTAGGTCCTTGAAGACTTCGTCGGACTCGTAGTCGGAAGGCTTTGCCTGCTCGATAGCGTGATTGCGTTTTTCCGTAATGCCGCTTCGGCGGAGAACAGCCTTGACGCGCGCAAGCACCTCGCCTATGACAAAAGGTTTGGTGATATAGTCGTCGGCGCCTATGTTGAGACCCTTCACCACATCATCTTCGTCGGAAAGAGCCGTACAGAACAGAATAGGCTTCTCCTCTGTGGCTGTGACGTTGCGAAGCTGCTTGGCAAAATCAAAACCGCTCATGCCTCCCATCATTATATCCACAATGAAAAGCGAGTAGGTCTCAAGAGGCATATCGAGAGCTTCCTCTGCGCTATGGGCGCAGTCTGCCTCGTAACCTTCTTTCTCGAGGTTATATTTAAGAATCTCGCACAGTGCTTCTTCGTCGTCTATTACTAATATCTTTGAGCTCATTAATTAAATCTGATGAACAACCGGTATAATGCCGATTGAGTTTGGTTAAGATTCTACAAATACGGACTTAGTGTTGGTCGATTACTTTTTCCGCCTACTAAATTAGTGCTTTTTAATGTAACTACAATGTTAAAGTAAGTTAATCCAACATTCCTGAATGAACCACACGGGCACTACTGCTGTTCAATATTACAAAATTACTGATTTTGCACTGTGTTTTTTCATGGTATTAGATTTAAGGTTAA
>JAGBDG010000196.1 GCA_017937625.1 Muribaculaceae bacterium
AGGCTCATAGCCAACGCAAAAATGCTTATATTAAAGATTTTATATGAAGTCATGTTATATTTCTTTAAACGTTGATTTTGTCTCTTTTATTATACGACATTATTATTTGCGTGAACGATTTTTCAAGGGACTTCCTTTATGGATTACAGGCGCCATGTTTTTGCCGGAGATATTGCCTCGGGCTGTGTCGGTCGAGCGCGACACTTCGGCGGAGATGCGCTTGTCGTTAGCCACAAAGTCCTCGAAAGAGTATTCCTCGCCGGCATAACGCTTGATGCGCTTGACGATGCTCTCGCGGCTGATGGTGCTGAAGTAAGGTATGTCGTTGTTCATGCAGCTGTTCTGCTCTGAGCGGAACACGCCGCGGCTGTGCATGTAGCCGCCTTCAAAAATGTCGACAATGTCGCTGTAGCGCGGGTCGAAGATGAGGTGGCTCCAGCCAACCTGGTGTGTCTTGCCGGTTAGCTCGAGGTTGTCGTACCAGCCGAGAGCCTTGGCATATTTGAATTCCATTTCATGACCGCAGCATGTACAGTCGCAGAAATCTATAAACGCATTATGGTAGATGTATTCGTCGCCAAGCTTGCCGAAGCCGTGTCCGGCTGCCTCGTGCTGGATAACGCCGCGGGTGTCAAGCGGATAACCGTAGTCGCTCTTGGGACAGAAGGCTATGGCTGCTCCTGATTCCCACATCTGGCAGATGCCGCCGTAGTCGGAGCTGTTGGGAACAATGATGATAAGCGTCTGGTCGAGATTGCCGCTGTTGACTGTGGGGGCGTTCATGGCATAGTCGAATACCATGTCGTAGTCGCATCTGAGACCTACGCCGCCGGTATAGGTCGTTCCGAACCTGTTGTAGCGGATGGTGTTGATTGTTCCGACTCCTGTCTCTGTCGATACGGGAAAAGCTGTATATACGTTGAAGTAGTCGCGGTAGGTAGTATATGGCTCAATGCCGAAGAAATAGTCGACTTCTTCTTTCATGTCCTTGAGATACTGACCTGACGCAATGTCTTTTGCCTCATATCCGTCACCGAGGATTACGATATTGATGCCTCCGTTGTTGCCTTTCGTAGCCGTCTGGAGCGTGAGGAACTGGTCTTCCTCATATTCGTAGCCGTACTGCGTCACGTGGCAGCGGTGGGTGTAGTCCTTGTCTTTGAGGCGGAACACCACGTCGCCCTCGCGTTCGTCGCCGGCAGAGGTTGCGGCTATGGTAAGGGTGACCTCGGTCTTCTTGTCGCCGGATGCCGGAGTGACAGTACACCAGTCGGGCAGCGATTCAATCTCCCATTCGCTTTCGGAGTCGATGACGAGGGTCTGCTTGTGCTCTGTGCCGAGGGCGCATGCAACTGAGGGGCGGCATACAAGCTCATGATGTGCGGCAATACGTTTGAAATCGCTCCATCCTACAGCGGTCTGGTATTGCGTGAGTGAAGTTTCAGGTACCTCGAGAGTGAAATTGTCCTTTGCGACTCCATTAAATGCTCCTGGTTGAACATAGGGCGGTATACCACTTTTGCAGACAATAGAGCCAATGCCATAGCAGTCTTCGAAAGCTCCTCCATCCTCATAGTAGCTTGCCTCGTAGCGGATATTTTCAAGTGACTCGGGAAAAACAAGCCCTTCGATGCTGCGGCAATGCGCGAATGCTCCGGCGCCAATGCTTTGTAAGCCTTCAGGGAACTCTAATATGCCCATGAGTCGCCAGTTGTAGGCGAATGCCTTGTCTCCAATAGATATAAGTTTGTCGGGCAGATGTAGTACGCCGGAAAAGTCACATCCATTAAAAACATTCTGACCTAAAGATGTCAGATTTTTGGGTAGCGTCAGTTCACCTTTGAGTTTTGTCCCTTCAAAAGCACCTTGTTGTATGGATAAGATGCCGTCGTGAAGTTTTAGATTGCCGTTTAAACCAGTATAGCTAAATGTGCCTGGACGTATAATGGTCAGACTTTGTGGAATCTCCAAATCGCCTGTTAAATTTTTCGCATTTCCGAATGCATTATCGCCAAGGAATTCAAGTTTCTCTGGAAGAATTAGATTTCCGTAATATCCTGAATTTTCGGCAAAAGCATTGTGACCTATATATTTAAGACCCGAAGGCAGTTTGAGTTCGCAGGTAAAGTGACATTCGCAGAATGCACCGTGTATGTCTACTGCACCACCACCACCGATATATTCCAGCGTTGACGGTAATGACAAAGACCCGGTTAGTGCATGACACCATAGGAATGCACTCGCTCCGATATATTTAACGCCTTCCGGTATATTAATCGATCCGCTAAGATTTAAACAACCTCTGAATGCCTGGTCTCCTATTGCAGTTAATGTATCAGGCAGAACAATAGTTGATAATGTGGATTTTTCGTTGAAAGCTTTATCAGGAATTACATAATCTTCTGTTTTAATTTCTTTTCCGCTATTGAAAGACCAAAAACCCACACTGCCGCTAACTTTTGTTTCTTTCAAATTAAGCGCTTGTAGCATGTTCATTTCATCTCTCATGAAATAAACATCATCTTGATTAATACTGCCTGTAATTTTTAGGTTTCTAAGTTGGGCATAATCTTTCCCTGCGGCAGTTATGGCGTCTTTGAGACCTCCGGCAGTGGAGTTGATCACCACGTATTCCTTTGCGGTACCGTCGTGGCTTACGAGGTCGTTTTCCCAAGGTGTTATACTCTCGCTGATGAGTGTGAGCTGGAACTCGCCGCTTGAGAGTTTCTTGTCGACGCGTATGCCGAAGTTATTCATCTTGCCTGCGACATACTCGAACGCCTCGTTCTTGCTGAATTTATACGGCTTGCCTCCGATGGTTATGCTGAACAGCTGCGTGCCGCCGGCAATAGCCTGAGGCACCACGATAGCGCGCCATTCGTCGTTGCGGCGCGAGGGTATGATAGCGTTGCCCGAAACGTCACCGGTAGCCGTGACCGTACCTGTGGCGAGGTCGATGGTGGAGTTGTGGCGCGTGTTGGTGACAAGCACTATCTTGTCGAGCGACGTCCATTCTTCGTCCGTGAAATCGTCGCCCTTGACGAGCGTCACGCGAGCGTTAGCCATACGGTGTGTCAGCGGCAGACGTATCACTCTGTCCGAAGGCTCGATGTTTGCGGCTTTGCCCCAGAGGAAGTCGGATGCCTCGTAATTGCCCATCGAGCCGTCGTCGAATGTCTTGGACTGGTCGGTGCGGACCTCGAACTCGTAGGAGTTGACGTTTTCGGGCGAGCCCCAGGGGTAGTAGCCATAGACATCGATGCGTGTATTTTTGTCCTTATAATATAGGTCGTAAGCCGAATTCCACTTTGAGTTAGCTTCGTCGAAGGTGTGGCGCACGTTGTCGCCACGGTTGCCGGAGTTCTGCAGTCTGCCGGGATTATTGCCCTGGTAGTCTACAATGTACACGCCCATGACGTCGCCGTCGGCAAAACCGTCGTCGTTGGCGCGTGTTTCGCAGAGCTGGTCGATACTTCCCGAAAGGTTGATGCGCAGGTCGCTGCTGCCATCTACGCCAGGCACCTTGAAGTCGTCTTCGGAGCAGGCGGCGAGCAGCACGGCGGCAGCAGACAATGACAATATAGAGAGTTTTTTCATAGGATTCTATTTGGAAGTTAAATGATTTCGAAAAAGGACTTATTCGGCGACGCCTCCATTGTCGGTTCCGTCTGTTTCCCAAGCTGAGATATTGACGTTGAGACCGCTTGAAGTCTTGCTGACGGTGCAGGTGAAGGTATGGCTTTTTCCGCTCTCGAAGGTGAATTCTTTAGTCAGGTTGTAGTCTTTGCCATTAACTGTTATGGTAATCAGGTTCTGCATCCCGACGGTCTGTGGGATAAGGAGAGCCTTGTATACGCCGTTGTCGTAGCAGGGCGTTACAGCTGCGGCATCGCCTTCGGGAGTTACTGTCGCTGTAGCGAGATCGACAGTCGCCTTGGTCTTGGTACCGTTGACTCTGACAGCAGGATTTGCGGCGGCAAGGCTTTCGGGCGTAAAGCCGTCGCCTGCCTGAAGAACGATGTTTATCCTGCTGAGGACATGCTTTGCAGTTATTGTCACAGTGGATTCCGTTGGCTTTACAGACGCGGTCTTGCCAATCAGAAGTTCCGAACTCTTATATCCGGCGACATCGCTCTGGTCGCTTTTGACCTCAAAAGGCATAGCGGTCACGGACGTCACATTTGTATATGGATAATAAAGGTAGAAGTCGGCAGGTGTTGTGTCGTCAGCCCAATAGATTGGGGTATCGGGAGTCCATGCGCCCGAGTACGTATATCTCATGTTGTCGACATGGTTGCCGGATGCGGCGAGCTCGCCGGCTGCGCCGTTGACATTGTTCACGACATAGAGTCCGATTTGGTCGCCGGTCTCGAAAGCGTAGTCGGTGGCACGGGAATTATCCATGCCGGCGGATATTTTTATTTCGGTCTTCCGGGGTTCGGGAGGTGTGGGAATATCAGGTTCGTTGCTTTCAGATTTAGAGCACGATGCCAGCAGAAGAATTGCAAGCGGGAGCAGAGTCGTTTTTTTCATGTGACAGATTATTAGTTATTACGCTGCAAACTTCTCACTTTTTAGCCACAAAACAAAATTTTTTTTGGTTCAACCTGGTTCAATTTCTCAAAAAACCTATAGTGCTTATGTCTGGATTACTATTGGACGGTAAAGGCAAGTTGCGGAAAATGCGATATGCCGCAAAAATGGCACTTCAGATATGCGATTTATGAATTTTAACTATCGAAGGATTAGGGGTTTGAAGAATTACGGAAATTTTTCTGAAATTGTGTGTCAATTTTTTTTGATTACGGAAATTTTTCTTAATTTCGCGGCAGAATTGTCTAAGGTATGAGTGCTGAGCATCTGCGTTACTCCGGTAAGGTACTTGCGGTTGAGGATACTTACGCGGAAATAGAAATACATGAGACGTGCGGTGATGGCTGCGGTAGCTGCCATCTGTCATCGTTCTGTGGAGGTCATGGTACGTCGGTCATGCTCAAGGCTGAATACGACAAAGACAATGCTCCGGCTGCCGGCGACCGTGTAGTCGTCGCTTACTCCGGGACGTCGTCGGCGAAGGCGACTCTGCTGCTGCTCGTTTTTCCGCTTGTGGCTTTTCTTGCCGCTGCGGTCGGACTTTCGTCAGCAGAGATTTCCGATCTTGCCGTCGGGGCGTCCGCAACGGGTGCCGCGCTATTGTGCTATGGAATAGTTTATCTTTCGGGCGGCAGAAAAAAGCCGTCGTGGTATATTGTGAAAAAGGACATTTAGGATAATGTTTACATTTTTGCTTACAGTGGCCCTGCTCGGTATGCTGGGCTTAATCGGTTCACTCATTCTTTATTTCACGTCGAAGCGATTCCACGTGGACGAGGATCCGCGTATCGACGAGATATGCAGTCTTCTGCCCGGAGCCAACTGCGGCGGCTGCGGCTTCAAGGGATGCCGCGACTTCGCCACGCGCTGTGTGAAGCAGGAAAATGTCGACGGTCTGTTCTGCCCCGTGTCGGGTCAGGACGGCATGTCGGCGATAGCGGCTGTGCTTGGCGTCAAGGCTAAGGCGCACGCGCGTAAGGTTGCAGTTCTGAAATGCGCCGGCAGTTGCCAGGCACGTCCTGCGATTCATGAATATATGGGTGTCAGGAGCTGCGCTGTCATGGATTCGACTGGCGTAGGTACGACCGGATGCTCCTTCGGCTGTCTCGGTTGCGGCGACTGTGTCGCAGTCTGCCAGTTCGGAGCGCTGAGTATGAATCCTGAGACAGGTCTTCCGGAAATCGACTCCGCTAAATGCACGGCTTGCGGAGCTTGCGTCGCCGAATGTCCCCGTCATCTGATAGAATTACGACCTGCCGGCAAGAACGACCGACGCGTGTGGGTGGCATGCTCGAGCCGCGACAAAGGTGCTGTCGCGCGGAAGGTCTGCTCGGCTTCTTGCATAGGCTGCGGCAAGTGTTCGCGCGAATGTCCTTGCGGAGCAATAGAAGTGAAAGATAATCTCGCATATATAAATCCCGCCCTGTGCAGCGCTTGCGGAAAATGCGTCGAAGTATGTCCGACTAAAGCAATCCATGCCACATTCTCTATAAACCTAAATTCCGCCGAATCATGAGACTGACATTCAAGAAAGGCGGTATACACCCCGCCGAGAACAAGACCGCGAGCACGCGCATCGAAATGCAGCCGCTGCCGATGACGGTATGTGTACCCTTGTCGCAGCATATAGGCGCTCCTGCAGAGCCAACGGCAAGACGCGGCGACAAGGTAGAGCGCGGTCAGCTGATAGGTCGCGCCGCCGGCACAGTGTCGGCGAACGTTCATGCTCCCATAAGCGGCACCGTCGCCTCGGTCGATAATGCCGTTCTTGCCGACGGGCGCCCCGGACGCGTGGTAATCATTAAAGCCGACGAGGAATCGCATGCGGCAGATACTGCGGCGCGCGAGGAATACTGGAAGAAGGTAGCTGACAGCAGTTTCGGTGATACGTCGAATGACCCACATACGCCCGAAGAGCTGCGAGATATGATATTGGGCGCCGGCATCTCCGGTATGGGTGGCGCGACCTTCCCGACTCACGTCAAGCTGAAAACCGGCGCTGTCAAGCCTGATATAATGATTATAAACGGTTGCGAATGCGAGCCTTACCTGATGTGCGACGACGCGCTTATGCGCAATTATGCCCTCCGGGTCGTGCAGGGCTCACAGCTGCTTGCCCGCGCCGCCGGAGCTGAAAAAACGATAATCGCGATAGAGGACAACAAGCCTGAGGCAATCGACGCAATGCGCAAAGCAGCTGCGGCATTCGACGGGATGGAAGTAGTTGCGGTGAAAACAAAATATCCGCAGGGCGGCGAGAAACAGCTTATTGCAGCCGTGACGGGACGATATGTCGCTTCGGGAGCGCTGCCTATATCGACCGGCGTGGTTGTCGACAATGTCGCAACTGCTTTCGCGGTATGGCAGGCGGTTGCGACAAGCACGCCATTGATAGAGCGCGTGATAACCGTCACTGGCGACATTCCTGCCCCTGAACGGAAAAACTACCTGACGGCAACAGGCACTCCGCTGTCGGAACTGCCGTTCACTCTGCCTGAAAATGCGAAGGCGATACTCGGCGGTCCGATGATGGGGCGGTGCGCCGTTAACCTCGACGCTCCCGTGACCAAAGGCACGTCAGGGCTGCTTCTTAAGAGTACAGGCGCGAAACGGACGGTATATCCCTGCATCCGCTGCGGTGCGTGCGTCGACGTGTGTCCTATGGGGCTTGAACCGTATCTGCTTGCCACTTACGGCAGACTGCACCGTTGGGACGACGCCCGGCAAGCCGATGTTGCCGACTGCCTCGAATGCGGCAGCTGCAGCTACGCGTGTCCGTCGAACCGTCCTATTCTTGATTTTATCCGTATTGCCAAAAAACGTTCGCGATAATATATGGAAACTCCACGACTGATATTCTCAACATCTCCGCACGACCATACGAAGCGGACGACACCCGGAGCCATGTTCCATGTGCTTGTGGCGCTGTTGCCCGCCATTGCAGTGTCGCTGTGGTACTTCCGGCTTCCGGCTCTCGGCGTCCTGCTTGTGTCTGTGCTGTCGTGCTTAGCCGTCGAATGGGCGGTCACGCGGTTTATGTTTAAGCGTCCGTCTACTCTTGCCGACGGGTCGGCGCTGCTTACAGGTGTCCTTCTTGCCCTGAACCTTCCCGCGGGACTGCCGCTATGGATGACTGCCGCCGGCGCCGTAATCGCCATTGGTGTGGCGAAACTCGCTTTTGGCGGACTTGGATGCAATGTTTTCAATCCGGCGCTTGTAGGACGAGTTTTTCTGTTGATTTCATTCCCCGTCGCCATGACGACCTTCCCGGTGCCTCTTGCCGACGGCGTGACAGGTCCTACGCTGCTGACGTCGGTGAAACTCGGGACAATGTCGCCCGATGAGCTTGGAATGATGCCTCTGTTGAGCGGCGACATGGGAGGCTCGATGGGCGAGGTGAGCGCGGCGGCGCTCCTGCTCGGCTTTGCATATCTGCTGTGCGTGAGGGTGATATCATGGCATATTCCGGTAAGCATAGTCGCCGGACTTGCCGTCGTTGACCTTATCGCAGGTTATCCCGTCATTCCCGATATCCTTTCAGGCGGTCTGCTGCTCGGAGCGATATTCATGGCTACCGACTATGTGACATCGCCTATGACCAGGCGCGGAATGCTTCTCTATGGCGTGCTCATCGGCATGCTGACAGCCGTCATACGCCGCTGGGGAGCATATCCCGAGGGCATGTCGTTCTCCATACTGATAATGAACGGATTCACGCCGCTGATAAACAGATATGTACGCCCGAGCCGTTTTGCTCCGCGGAGAAAGGAGGAGACGGCATGAAATCGACTCTGACTACGATGACTCTGTCGCTCACGGGTATAGCTCTTGCCGTGGGCGCGATACTCGGCGTTGTCCATTATGCGACGGAAAAGCCTATCGAGCAAGCCGTCGCAAAGGCGAAAGACGCCGCCATGGGCGAGATTCTGCCACCGTTCGACAGCTATGCAGCCGGCGAGACTGACAGCGAGGAACTTACGCTTTACACAGCCACGAAGGACGGACAGCAGGTCGGTTATGCCGTGGACACATATTCTGACAACGGTTTCGGCGGACGCATAGGCATCGTCGCCGGTTTCGACACGGCAGGCGTGCTGACCGGATACCGCGTGATGAGCCATGCCGAGACTCCCGGACTGGGCGCTAAGATGGACGAGTGGTTCCGTGAGTCCGGTACGGGACATGACGTGATAGGGTCTTCCGCGCCTCTTAAGGTCACCAAGGACGGAGGCGACGTGGACGCGATAACCGGTGCAACAATAACATCGCGCGCTTTTGCCGAGGCAATTAACAAGGCGAGGGAGGCGCTGCCGCAAAAAAGATAATCATGAGTGCTCTTTCTACCATAACAGACGGAATCGTCAAACGGAATCCGACGTTCGTGCTCATTTTGGGCATGTGCCCGACGCTCGGAACGACCTCGTCGGCGCTGACTGGCATGTCGATGGGTCTTGCCACCCTCGCCGTGCTGCTGTGCTCCAACATGGCGATTTCGGCAATCAGAAAAATAGTTCCGGACGCTGTCCGCATTCCGGTGTTCATCATCGTGATAGCGTCGTTCGTAACGGTGCTCGAGATGATAATGCAGGCATGGCTGCCGGCGCTTTATTCGGCGCTGGGTATCTTCATACCGCTTATTGTGGTGAACTGCATACTTTTAGGTCGCGCCGAGGCGTTTGCGTCGAAGAACGATGTCCTGCTGTCGGCATGCGACGGCATCGGCATCGGAACGGGCTTCACGCTCGCCCTGACGGCTATTGGCACGGTTCGCGAACTGCTCGGCAACGGGTCGGTATTCGGCTTGCAGCTGTTCGACAGCTCTTTTGGCGCGCTCGTGTTTGTGCTCGCTCCCGGTGCGTTCATCGTTCTCGGTTTTCTAATCGCTCTTTTCAACTATCTACGCCATGCTTGAGTATCTGTCAATCATAATAACTGCGATATTTGTCAACAATATCGTTTTCTCGCAGTTCCTGGGCATCTGCCCGTTCATCGGAGTTTCGAAAAACCTCGATTCCGCTGTAGGCATGGGACTTGCGGTAACTTTTGTGATGGCTGTCGCTACCGCCGCCACTTGGCTTCTGCAGCACTATGTTCTCCTGCCGCTCGGACTCGGATATGTGCAGACTATCGCATTTATCCTTGTGATAGCAGTGCTGGTGCAGATGCTTGAGATTATCATGAAAAAGAGCTCGCCGGGGCTTTATGCGGCGTTGGGCGTGTTCCTGCCGCTGATAACGACCAACTGCGCCGTGCTCGGCGTGGCGATAATCGTGGCGCAGAAAGATTTTGCGTTCGTCCACTCGATAGTCTATGCCGTGGCGACGGCGTTGGGTTTCACGCTCGCGCTGATAGTATTCGCCGGCATAAGAATGCAGCTCGACATGGTGGATGTGCCTCGCCCGATGCGCGGAGTGCCTATCGCTCTTGTCACCGCCGGCATCCTCGCCCTCGCCTTCATGGGCTTCTCCGGACTGTCGCTTTGACGCCACTAACCTTGGAAACGTGTAATTTCTGTCCGAAATTAACCTTGGAAACGTGTAAAACGAGCCCGAAATTAATCTTGGAATGGTGTAAAATCAAGCCGAAATTAATCGCGGATTCGTGATTTCTTGAAAATAATTTCTTAAATATTAATTGTTTATCCGGAAAATATTTCTTAGCTTTGCCGACAACTAAAAAACTCGGCTAAAATGAAGCGGAAAATATATGATAGACTGTTAAAATGGAAGGAAGAATCACAAGGACGTTCGGCAATCTTGATTGACGGTGCGCGTCGTGTGGGCAAAAGCTATATAGCCAAAGAGTTCGGTAAGAACGAGTACGAAACCTTTATACTCGTCGACTTTAATAATCTGCATCCCGATTTACAAAGAATATTCGACGAATATCTTACCGATCGCCCTAATTTCTTCCGTTATCTTTCCGCATACACGGGCATAAAGCTCGTAGAAAGACGCTCTCTGATAATTTTCGACGAGGTACAGCAATATCCGCGGGCACGTGGCGCCATTAAATATCTTGTCGAAGACGGAAGATATGACTATCTCGAGACCGGTTCGCTCATATCCATAAATAAGAATGTCAAGGATATAGTGATACCTTCGGAGGAAGAGCGCGTAAAGATGTACCCCATGGACTTCGAGGAGTATCTTTGGGCTATGGGGCAGAGCGCCATATACGATATTATCCGGGAGAGTTTTTACAAGAAGAAGCCGCTGGGAGTCTTGCACCGCCGGGCAATGTCTTTGTTCAGGGAGTATATGGCTATAGGCGGTATGCCGCAGGCAGTTGAGGCATTTGCCGGCGGAGCCGATTTCCAGACTGTAAACCATATCAAGGAAAACATTCTCAATCTCTACAAGGCTGACATTGCCAAATATGCGGATGGACAGGAATATAAGGTAAAGGCTATTTTCGACCTCATACCCTCGCAGCTGAACCGCCATGAAAAGAAATTCAAGGTCTCTGACCTCGCGGAAGGCGCGCGCATGAGAGAGTATGATACCGCATTTTTCTGGCTTTCTGATTCGATGATAGTGAACATAGCCTATAATTCCACAGAACCGAACATAGGTCTGAGGCTCAATCTTGACAAGACAACTTTGAAATGCTTCATGGGCGATACAGGACTCTTGCTCACGCTTGCCAATGGCGAGGCTCCCGGAGGAGAAAATGACCTCTACAGGAAGTTTATTACCAACAAACTTTCTGTCAACCACGGAATGCTGATGGAAAATATCGTGGCACAGATGCTGATTGCTTCAGGACATGATCTGTTTTTCTTCTCGTCTTATTCTAAGACTGACAGTGACAGCAGGATGGAGATTGATTTCCTGATTCGGAACAGAGAGGTGACCTCGCGGCATAATGTGAGACCGATTGAAGTAAAGTCAAGCACCCGCTATGCATATTCCTCCCTTGATAAGTTCTGTGATAAGTACAGTCAGTATGTGTCAAACCCCACAATCCTGCATGCCGATGACTATAAGGAGGAAAGAGGATTCATTTTCATGCCTCTTTACATGACGCCTCTGCTTTAGACGCTGTATTGTAAAATAGGCAGAGTTTTTACTGTGTCAGCGAATCTTATTCCACGACGAAGATGGAGAAGTTGACGGAGCCGTATGCGCGGTGTTCGCGGAAGCCGGGGAGCGAGCTGAAATCGTGCGATTTGTTGTGCTCGATGATGAAGAGCGTGCCCGGTTTGACGAGTCCTGAGGAAAGCACGGCGCCGGGAATGTCGGCGAATCCGTCCATGTCGTAGGGCGGATCGGCAAAGATAAAATCGAAGTTCTTGGGCGCTGCGGAGATGTAGCGCAAGGCGTCGCCGCGGACAAGAGAGTGCGCGGTATCGCCGAGCTCTTTCGCTACCTTTGCGATGAAACGCTGCTGAGTGGCGGCTTTCTCGACGGAGACTACGCTGCGGCAGCCGCGCGAAAGAAGCTCGAAGCTGACGGCGCCCGTGCCGGCGAAAAGGTCGAGCGCGTCGATGTCCTCGAGGTCGATATAGTTTTCGATGACGTTGAAGATGTTCTCGCGCGCGAAGTCGGTTGTCGGGCGCGCGGTGATGTTGGTGGGTACGTCGAAACGTCGGCGTCCGTATTTTCCTCGTATTATTCGCATAAGGGAAGAAGTATCAGTGGGAAAGGAGCCTTGAAAGCCTCGCGACCGGCGCGCAGGGCTGCCGAGGGGAAGATCAGCGGCATGACGCGGGCGGCATATCGGCTGACGAGCGGCATGAGCGACATGCGGCGTGCGGCATCGCCGAAAAGTAGAATCTCGTCGGAGGTGAGGTCAAGTCCGGCATGACGAGCCGTCGCCATGATGAAGTACAGGGCGTCGGTGTCGGTCTCGGCTGTATGTGTCACTGCAAGGAGAAGGTGGTTGTCGGCGGAAAAGATGATGATGTCTATGCTGTCGCCGGCGAGATGGGCATAGAGTTTCGCAGTGTTGCCCGCCTCCGAACGACGGCGCAGATAGCGCAGGAGCGGCGAAATGTGGCACTGCACGGGGACGTTGCGGAACGTGCGCGCCAGAAAGTTGCGGATGTCGCTGTCGATGCTCCATACCACCGTCGCGCTGTCGGTGCGGTCGATGACAAGAGTCGACGGATCGTCGGAGTTGTCGAGCTGCGCGTATGCGGCTGCTGAGAGCGCGTCGTCGTCGGACAGCTCGCCGGGAACGACGATGTACGAGTCCGTGCGGACGATGATGTCGGTTCGGTCGAAGTCGCCGAGAAGCTCCGGCATTGAGTAGACCGCTTCTTCAAGAGCTCTCAGGCTCGTTTGTGACGGGTCGAGGGGCAGCGTGAAGCGGCGGAGCGACGCGTCGGCTACGGTCGATGTCTGCACGACGCTCAGCGCCTGCGGGGCAAGCTGCAGGGCGATGCGCCACAGGCGCGTGTTTTCGGTATTTGTTTCGTTATCGGATGACATGAAATATTAGCTGATTAACTCAGTATCGCCGACACGCTTCACCTCGTCGACACCCTTGATGGTGCAGATGTGTTCGGTTATCGAGCGCAGCTCGTCGTAGCTGTGTACGCCGAAGGTTATGGTAATGGTGACGATGGAGTCGGTTGTCGACGTGTTGAAGCTCAGCATGTTGAGCCTGAGCGTATTTGTGATGCATTCGACGATGTCGATGAACAGGTGGTAGCGGTCGACGGCTGTTATGACGATAGTCTGGGCATACAGGTTGCCGTCGGGGAGATATTCGACGGAGCGTATGTGTTCGCCATGCTGTGAGGCGAGGCGGACTGCGATGTCGCATTCGCGCTTGTGGATGGTGACGGTGCCGTCCTCTTCTTCGAATCCGATGACCTCGTCGCCGGGAATGGGATTGCACACGGGGCAGCGGGTGAACGCGGGACGGGGAATGTGCTCGAGGTAGTCGCTTATGGCGTTGCGTGCCTTATAGGTCACGACAGCATCGAGCCAGTCGCGCCGGGGATGGCATTCGGGGTTGGTGAAGACCTCGACGACGTCGCCGCGTCGCAGTGGTGCCTTGATGGAGGCGAGGAAGCCGTTGATGCGGGCATATTTTGCCTTTTCGCCCAGCGACGTGCCGACCTCGTAGGCGAAATCAAGTACTGTCGCCTTCTGGGGCAGAACTATCGCCTTGCCTGCGGGCGTGAAGGTCATGATGTCGTCGTTATAGAAGGCGGAGACGACCTTCTCTATGAAGTTCGTGCCGTTGTGCGCCTGACGGGCTATGTCGCGCAGGACGTCGCGGAACTTCTCGATCCAGCGGTTGATGTTGCCTTCCGAGCGCTCTGCGACACATCCGAGCTGGGAGTGGCGTACCATGCGGCGCGAGCTTATGTGTACTTCCTGCCAGCGTCCGAAGTGGGCGAGCAGCTTGACATGGAAGCTCTGGTAGCCGTTTTCTTTCGGAGAGTCGATATAGTTGATGATGCCTCCGGGCTTTTCCTTGAAGCGGTCGGTGAGGACGGAGTAGATGCGCAGCGCCATTCCTTTCTCGTCGAGACCTGGCAGCGGCTCGTCGAAGATAATGTCGGTGAAGTGGCGGTATTTCAGATGATTGAAGTCGTCGCCGTATTTGCGCATCTTGCGCCAGATGCTGTATGGCTTGCGGTATTCGACCTTTACCTGAGCCTTTATCCCGGCATTGGCGAGAGTCTCCGCAATCTGGCGGCGGAATTCGGCGAGACGCTCTGCCTGTGCCTCCTCGTCGCGTTCCATGAGTGACGACAGCAGGGCATAGTCGTGGGGGCAGCGGAAACGGAAGCTCAGGTTCTCAAGCTCGAGCTTTATGTCGTAGAGCCCCAGACGGTTGGCGAGGGGTGCGTAGAAGTAGTCGGTCTCGCCGGCGATTTTCATCTGCTTGTCGGGCGGCATAGATGAGAGCGTCCGCATATTGTGGAGACGGTCGGCGAGCTTGACGAGGATGGCGCGGATGTCGTACTGCACCGAGTCGAGCATGTGACGGTAGTTGTCGACCTGCTGCGACTCGACGTACTTGTCTTTCTTGGTCTTGGTAACCACGCCCACGAGGAAAGCGACATCGTCGCCGAAGCGCTCGCGGATATCGTCGAGCGTGAAGTCGGTGTCCTCTACGACGTCATGGAGAAAAGCGGCGATTACGGGCTCCACGCCGAGGTTCATGTCCTTGGCGACGATGGTGGCTACGGCGACAGGGTGCAGGATGTATGGTTCTCCGCCTTTGCGCCACTGGGTGGCGTGCGCCTTCCGTGCCAGCTCGAAAGCCTCGTGGAGTTTCGACATCTGCTGCTCGTCGGCGCGGTCTTTCATTGCCTCGAAGACGGCGTTTGCTCGTGTCTCGATGATTTCGGTATAGTCCTGCTGCTTTTCCATGGGAGTGAAATTTGTGTAAAGTTAGCGAAAAATCGGTTAACAAAACCAATTTCGAAGAAAAAACTGCAAGAATCGTTGCCGTAGGACTATGAAAACAAAAAGGACGATTCTGCACGAACCGTCCTCTTTGTGCGCTTCAAGATGGACTCGAACCAACGACCCTCTGATTAACAGTCAGATGCTCTAACCGACTGAGCTATTGAAGCAAAACAAGAAATGTGATATGAAATAAGCGCTTCAAGATGGACTCGAACCAACGACCCTCTGATTAACAGTCAGATGCTCTAACCGACTGAGCTATTGAAGCGAAAAGCGCGCCCCTCCGGGCTTTGCGGTTGCAAAGTTATGCGTTTTTTTTCATTCTGCAAAATATTTTTCCCATTTTCGAAAATATTTTTGCGCCGAACGGCTACTGTAGAGTCCAACAGCAAATGCAAAGTTAGCAAACGAGATTGAAGAAACGAGTTTTCGGAGAGTCAAAGTTGATTTTCTCACGAGGACGTCGGTTCAA
>JAGBDG010000197.1 GCA_017937625.1 Muribaculaceae bacterium
TACGCAAAAATCCCGACATTTGCGTCCACTGGTCGTTTCCAAATGCCTCACTGCTCTGTTGCGGAACTTACCGCCCCGTGTGTGTTTTTGTTTTTGATGTTTGGAATAAAATCTTTATCTTTGCACGTCATTGGCAAGAGTCCATGACCACGGAACACCGAAATCTAATTCATATTTCATAAATCATTAAACCTTCTAATACGAAATGGCAAAAGCAGAATCAGTAAAGACAGCCACATCAGCCGGCAAAGGCAATGTTGTGGCTATCGTGGCTATGTTTTTCCTCTTCGCGATGATTTCGTTCGTAACGAACCTCGCGGCTCCATTAGGAACAATCTGGAAAAACAACTATGAATGGTCGGGCATGCTCGGCAACATGATGAACTTCCTGGCTTATCTCTTCATGGGTATCCCGGCAGGCAATCTCCTTATGCGTATCGGCTACAAGAAAACAGCCCTTATCGCTATGATCGTCGGTCTTGTCGGACTTCTCTTCCAGTGGATTTCCGGTTTCGTAGGCACCGAAACCGCAGTCTTCAGCGTAGCAGAACAGGCTGTCACCCTCAACTTCATCATCTATCTTCTCGGCGCATTCATCTGCGGTTTCTGCGTATGCATGCTCAACACCGTCGTAAACCCGATGCTTAACCTTCTCGGCGGAGGCGGCAACACCGGCAACCAGCTCGTACAGGCAGGCGGCACATTCAACTCCCTCGCCGGCACACTTACCCCGCTCTTCGTCGGCATGCTCATCGGTCAGGTTACCCAGGACACCACCATCGGCAACGTAGCACCCCTGCTTTTCATCGCCATGGGCGTCTTCGTAGTCGCTTTCCTCATCATCAGCGCAGTCAACATTCCCGAACCCCACATGCACAAGGGCGGCGCCACTCAGGCTAAATACACCCACAGCGCATGGAGCTTCCGCCACACCGTTCTCGGCGTCATCGGCATCTTCTTCTATGTCGGCACCGAAGTGGGTATCCCCGGCGTTCTTCTTTTCTACCTCAGCGACAGCGCTGCCTCAGGCATCACCGAAAACGCTATGGCAGTAGCAGGCGGCGTCGCAGCTATCTACTGGCTTCTCATGCTTGTAGGTCGTCTCGTCTCCACCGTCATCTCCGGCAAGGTATCGAGCAAGATCCAGCTCATCACCGTGTCGACAACGGCTATCTTCCTCGTATGCCTCGCCATCTTCCTCCCCTCCGACCTCCGCGTATCTATGCCTTCCTACAGCACCGTCGACGGCTTCGCCATGGTTCAGGTTCCCGCCAAGGCTCTCCTGCTCGTCCTCTGCGGTCTCTGCACATCTGTAATGTGGGGCGGCATCTTCAACCTCGCAGTCGAGGGTCTCGGCAAATATACCGCGCAGGCTTCCGGCATTTTCATGATGATGGTTGTCGGCGGCGGCGTGATGCCTCTCATCCAGAACGTAATCGCCACAAGTGTCGGCTACATGGCTTCCTACTGGCTCGTTGTCGCAATGCTCGCTTACCTGCTCTTCTATGCGCTTGTAGGCTGCAAGAACGTCAACAAGGACATCCCCGTAGACGAAACCGACGTTCCCGACCCACGCGACCTCTGATTTTAAAATCACATACTTACAAAGCGCCTTTCGCAAGAAGGGCGCTTTTTTTTGTCCAGAGCCATGCTGCGCGTCTGTATCTGCAAAATGTGAGAGCACGTTAAACAAGAAGCTTTCAGGAATGTTATAAATACAGAATCAAAAATCTCTAAAACAATCGAAAAAATGAACACTGCTCCTCTTCAAGGCATCAAAGTAGTTGACTTTACCAACGTACAGTCAGGTCCCTCATGTACACAGCTTTTAGCTTGGCTCGGCGCCGATGTCGTAAAAATCGAACGTCCCGGCTCCGGCGACGCTACACGTAATGAACTCCAGTTCGACCCCAAGGAACCGAGCTACTACTTTCTCCAGCTTAACTCCGACAAGAAATCACTCACCCTCGACGCAGCAACTCCCGACGGCAAGGCGATACTTACCAAGCTCATCGAGGGTGCCGACGTGTTTATCGAAAACCTTCACCCAGGCGCAATGGACAAACTCGGCTTCAGCTGGGAAGCTGTCCACAAAATCAATCCAAGATGCGTCTACGCCACAATCAAGGGCTTCCCTGTAAGCTCACAATACGCCAACCTGAAGGCTTACGAGCCCGTGGCACAGGTGACAGCCGGCGCAGCATCGACCACAGGCTGGTATGAAGGCGAATACGACATACCCACACAGAGCGGCGCGGCACTCGGCGACTCAAACACCGGCATGCACTGCACAATCGGCATCCTTGCAGCGCTTCTGCAGCGCCAGCACACAGGCGAAGGCTCGTTCGTATATCAGTCGATGCACAACGCCTGTCTCAACCTTTGCCGTATCAAGACCCGCGACCAACTCACACTTGATAAAATCGGTTATCTTACCCAGTTCCCGCAGTACCCCAACGGCAAATTCGGAGACTTCGTTCCACGATCCGGCAACCAGGAAGGCTCAGGCGTCCTCGGCTGGACATACAAGTGCAAGGGTTGGGAAACAGACCCGAACGCATACGTATATGTAATTCTTCAGCGCGGAGCAAAAGATTTCGAGAAGGCTTGCGCGGTACTCGGCTTCCAGGACTGGCTCACCAATCCCGACTACAATACGGCAGACGCCCGCGACCGTCACAAACAGGAAATCTGGGCACGCATCCAGCAGTTCTGCATCGACAAGACCAAATTTGAGGTCACCGACATTCTGTCGAAAGGCGGCGTACCTGTAGCGCCTGTGCTGAGCACAAAGGAAATCATGGACGACCAGAGCCTCTACGACGGCAACACACTCGTAAAAATCAACCAGGGAGGCAATATCGGCGAATTCGTCACTGTGGGCGTTCCTTTCACACTCTCCAACTTCCAGCCTACCTACGGTCCGTGTCCTACACTCGGCGGCAACACCGACGAAGTGCTCAAGGGTCTCGGCTACACCGACGCGCAGATAGCATCGTTCGCTGCCAACGGCACAACGGCACCAATGCCCAAGACCGCTGCAAAATAAACTGCACGCAATACTACCGGTTTGAAATAAAAGTTTAAGGCTTAGAGCTGGCGGCTTAAGCCTTAAACTTTACCAAAAGACTTAAAGACAACAATTATGTCAACAACAAATACAACACCCGCAGCCGCTCCACAGTATCCCGAACAGGTGACCGGCATGGATATCCTCGCCCGCGCACTGCGCATGGTAGGCATCGACACCATGTATGGCCTTGTAGGCATCCCCGTCACAGAGTTCGCATACATCGCCCAGGAACGCGGCATCCGCTTCGTAGGTTTCCGTCACGAACAGCAGGCAGGCATGGCGGCCGCTACGCACGGCTATCTCACCCATACTCCGGGAGTCCTTCTGACAGTATCGTCCCTCGGCTTCATGAACGGTCTTACGTCTACAGTCAACGCCACCGTCAACTGCTATCCTATGATACAGATCAGCGGTTCGAGCGTCCGCGAGCCTATCGACCTCGATCAGGGCACATACGAAGGTCTCGACCAGTACAACGTGGCGAAACCTCTGGTCAAGGCTGCGTACCGCGTCAACAAACCAGAGGATATCCCAACGGCTGTAGTCCGCGCATACCGCGCCGCAATCTCCGGACGTCCCGGCGGCGTTTATCTCGACGTCACCGAACCTTGCCTCGGCGCCATCATGCAGGGAGCCGACGCCGACAAGCTTTTCTACACTCCCGTCGACCTCTGCCCGGCAATGCCGCCGGCTCCCGAAGCCGTCAAGCGCGCCGCAGAACTCCTTGCCTCGGCAAAACGTCCGGCAATCGTCATCGGCAAAGGCGCCGCATACGCCCGCGTAGAAGACAGGCTCAAGAAACTTGTGGAAACCTACAAGGTCCCTTATTTCCCCATGTCGATGGGCAAAGGTGTTCTCCCCGACACAGGCGAGCTCAGCGCCCTCTCATGCCGCTCCACCATCATGGAACAGGCAGACGTAGTCATCCTCGCCGGCGCGCGTCTCAACTGGCTGCTTTCCCGCGGTCACGGCAAATGGAGCCCCGACACAAAATTCATTCAGTTCGACATCGAGGCTGAAGAAATCGACTGCAACCGTCCTATCGCAGCTCCGGTAGTAGGCGACCTCGCAAGCTCGCTCGACGCTTTCCTCACCGAAATGGACGGAAAGAAAATGAGTACCGATCCCGCATGGATTCCCGCACTGCAGGCAGAGACAAAGACCAAGAACGCAAAGTTCGAGGCTCGTCTCGCCGACAACGCATCGGCTCAGCCTATGAACCACTGGACAGCACTCGGCGCTATCAAGCCCGTCATGGCTGCCAATCCTGACGTCATCCTCGTCAACGAAGGCGCCAACACACTCGACGATACCCGCGACACTCTCGACATGGCTCTTCCGCGCCACCGCATCGACTGCGCCACATGGGCTATCATGGGCATGGGCATGGGCTCGTCGATAGGCGCAGCCGTCGCCACCGGCAAGTCTGTCGTGGCAATCGAAGGCGACAGCGCATTCGGCTTCTCCGGCATGGACTTCTCTACTATATGCCGCTTCAAACTGCCTGTAACTGTTGTGATTTTCAACAACGGAGGCATCTACAACGGCATCGGTGTCAACGCCAGCGGCGGAACAGACCCCGCTCCTACGACACTCGACGTACACGCCCGCTACGACAAGCTCGGCGACGCATTCGGAGCCACAACATATTACGTGACCACACCCGCCGACCTCGCAAAGGCTCTCACAGAGGCAATCGCATCGAAGAAACCGTGCCTCATCGACGTACAGCTTGCCGCCGACTCCGGCAAGGAATCAGGACACATAGGCTATCTCAACCCTGCCGCTCTCGAGCACTTCACTGTATAATTATTTCCGGCGCGCCGGCAGCAAACACCGGCGCGCCCATATTCTATTCACCCAACAAATCGACTATTTATGCTCCACATTATTCTATATGCGATTGTCCCTATATTTGTCGTAATGGCACTGGGATTCTTTTCGGGCAAAGCCGGAGCATTCTCCGGACAAGATGCACGAGTGCTCAATAAAGTGGTCCTCAACTACGCTCTCCCTTGCGCACTCTTCGTTTCCATCGTCAAGGCAAACCGTGCCATGCTTGCCGTCGACGCCAAGCTTACAGCAATAGCATTCATCGTGCTCATCGCGTGCTTCTACATGGTCTACTACGTCTTCAAGTTCTACAAGGGCAACACATCCGCCGACGCCGCAATCGCGGCACTTGTGAGCGGTTCCCCTACTATCGGATTCCTTGGCTTCGCAGTACTCGAGCCTATTTTCGGTACATCGGCATCTGTCGGTCTCGTAATCGCCATTGTGGCAATCGAAGTGAACGCCATCGGTATTCCTATCGGACTCTGCCTGCTCAACAACGCCAACGCCGCAGCAGCGGCAGCGCAGAACGGGGGCAAGAAACCTAACCCGTGGGGACCTGTCATCAACGCGCTCAAACAACCTGTGGCATGGGCTCCTATCCTTGCCGTGATACTTGTCCTCTGCGGTGTCAAATGGCCCGCGAGCCTCAATCCTTCGTTCACACTCATGGCAGGAGCCAACGCTTCGCTCGCATGTTTCGCCGCCGGCATTACCCTGTCATCGGTAAAAGTATCGCTCAACGCACAGGTATGGCTCGGAGCATTCCTGCGACTCATCGCAACGCCTCTGCTTGTTCTGGTTGTAGGTCTCTTCTTCCACATGGAACCCCTCAACCTCAAGATGCTCGTCATAGCATCCGCTCTTCCGCCGGCAATGTCGGGTATCATCATCGCAAGCCGCTACAACGTATATGTGGCGACAAGTACATCCTCGCTTGCCGTCAGCACGCTTCTCTTCATGGGCACCTGCCCCATGTGGCTGTGGCTCTGTGACGTCGCGCTGAAGATGTTCGGATAAAAAAATATCACCCTTTTTCAGGGCGTTCCCATACGCTTCTCCGGAGCCGTTCAATCTGGACGATTCCGGAGAATTTTTATTTTTTAACTAAATCTGCGTAAGAAAGTCTGTATTTTTGCGTCTAAATTGAGTGAGAAAACCACAAAACAAACATATAAGTATGAAAAAACTCTTATTCCGCTGCGTTGCCGTCATGTCGTTCATGGCTTGTTTCCTCGCAGCGCCGGCGCAGGCTCCACAGCAGATCCCGGATCTTCCTCTGGACAGCGCTGTAGTCAAGGGAGTCCTCGACAACGGACTCACCTATTACATCCGTCACAA
>JAGBDG010000198.1 GCA_017937625.1 Muribaculaceae bacterium
GGTAAAAGCGTCGGCAAAGCCAACAGAAAGCCGCAAACCGCTGTGGGAGCGTATCGTCAACTGGCTGCTCATCGTCCTTGACGTAGCCGCTGTCGGCGCGCTCGTTCTCACGGGTTATGCGGGCTTAGTGTCGCCGCTCAGGTTCGGAGGCGTGTGGGGCATACTGCCGCTCGGCTTCCCGATAGCGCTCCTTGCCGTCGGAGTGCTGGCGCTGATACAGATGTTCCATTTCCGCAAGGGACTGATTATTCTTCTGTCGGGCATAGCCCTGTGCGCCGGTCCGCTGCTGACATACTGTCCGCTTCACATAGGCGACAGAAAAGCTGCGGAGGGCGCCGAGATATTCACGCTGCTGACTTACAACGTATGCAACTTCGACCCTGCCGACGGCTCGGAATCGGGAGCATGCCCGGCGCTTGCCTATATCCTTGATCAGGACGCCGACATCGTGTGCATCCAGGAGGCTGCGGGACTTGCCCCGACAGCCACTAACCGAATCACCGCCGCGCAGCTCGACAGCCTTCACGCCCGCTATCCACATGTGATAGTGAGCGGACGCGCGCAGGCTCTGCTGTCGAAATTTCCTGTCGAGCCCATACACCTCGACGCCTCTGTCGATAACTTCGGCAATGGCGACATTGGCGCTTACCGTCTGACGCTTCCGTCGGGCAAGCTCATTTCGCTGTTCAACGTCCATCTCTTCTCGTATTCGTTGAATCCCGACGACAAGACGCTGTACAAGAATCTTACCGAGCTGAAGCGCGAGCCCATGTCGGACGTGCGCAGCCAGTTGCTCCACAAGCTGCGTGTCGCCGCCGAGGGCAGGGCGCGCGAGGCTGTGCAGCTGCAGCGTTGGATAAGGCTCTACGGCGGTCCGGAGTCGATAGTGTGCGGCGATTTCAACGACGTACAGGACTGCTACACCATCCGCTCGCTTGCCGACACCGGCTTCGAGGACGTCTACCCGCGCGTGGGGTTCGGTCCGATGGTTACGTTCCACGACGACCGCTTCTATTTCTGCATCGACCATGTGCTGAGCCGCGGCGACCTGCGTCCCCTCTGGCTGCGAAAGGGCAGGACACATGCTTCGGACCACTATCCGCTGACCGTGGAGTTCGAGGTCGAGAAAACATTTTAACATAATTTTAAAGCATCTTTGAGCCGACAGGCTCCGAGTATGGTTTTTATTTTCTATATTTGCAGCGAATATAGAAACCAAATAAAACAGCATGGACGATAAGATAGACTGGGGTTCGCTCCCCTTCGGTTATTATCCGACAGACTATAATGTACGTTGCGAGTACCGTAACGGAAAATGGGGTCCGATTGAAGTATCGCAGTCAGATACAATAAACATTCATATTGCGGCGACCGCCCTTCACTACGGTCAGGAAATCTTCGAAGGTCTGAAGGCTTTCCGCGGCAAAGACGGCAAAATCCGAATCTTCCGTCTTGAAGAGAATGCCAAACGTCTTCGCGAATCGGCAAAAGGTCTTCTTATGGAGCCGGTTTCCGAAGAGCTTTTCAAAGAAATGTGTCTCAAGGTGGTTAAGCTCAACGAGCGTTTCATCCCGCCATACGGCAGCGGAGCGTCGCTGTACCTGCGTCCGTTCGAAATCGGTCTGACTCCCCGCATCGGTGTCAAGGAAGCTGACGAATATCTGTTCATGATACTCGTGACGCCAGTGGGACCATATTTCAAGGGCGGCTTCAAGAACACGAACATCTGCATAATGCGCGAGTACGACCGCGTCGCTCCCCGCGGCACAGGTCGCTGGAAAGTCGGCGGCAACTACGCCGCTTCGCTCGGCGCTACCCACCGCGCACACGAGATGGGCTACTCGGCAGTGCTGTTCCTCGACCCGAAAGAGAAGAAATATCTCGACGAGTGCGGTCCCGCCAACTTCTACGCCATCAAGGACGGCAAGTACATCACTCCGAAATCCGATTCTATCCTCCCGTCAATCACCAACATGAGCCTTATGGAGCTCGCCCGCGAGATGGGTATGGAGGTAGAGCAGCGTCATATCACCGTCGACGAGCTTGAGGATATTTCCGAGGCTGCGGCATGCGGCACTGCGGCAGTCTGCTCTCCTGTCGGCGAAATCGACGATATAGATACAGGCAAGAAGTATGTCATCAGCAAGGACGGCAAGCCCGGTCCGGTGACCACAGAGTTTGTCCGCCGTCTCGAGGCTATCCGCAATGGCGAGGAGCCCGACGTACACGGCTGGAACACGATAGTGGAATGACTCTCTGGCAAAAAATCATAGACAGCATATATCCCGCCGGCAGCAAAGCCTGCGGGATATTGTTGTCTCACAGCCGTTCGGTAGCCGACGAGGCTCTTGGCATAGCGCATCGACTTCATCTGCCACTGAGCGACGAGGAAATCGAGAGCGCCGCCATGCTCCATGACATTGGAATCATAGCGACTGACGCTCCCGGCATAGGCTGTCATGGCAAGTATCCCTATCTCATCCACGGAGCGGTCGGAGCCGACATGTTGCGCGAAGCCGGTGCCGACGAGAAATATGCCAGAATTGCCGAGCGGCATACAGGCGCCGGACTGACGGCGGAGGAGATTGCGGCCTCCGGGCTTCCCTTTCCAGGCGGACGCTGCTATATGCCGGAAACGCTGCTCGAAAAGCTGATCTGCTATGCCGACTGCTTCTACAGCAAGGGCGGCGACGGCAAGCGCAAGAGTCTCGGGAGGGTAGAAGCATCGATGGCAAAGTTCGGCGCCGACGTGCTCCGGCGCTTCAGGGTGCTCGACGCCATGTTCGGCGAAAAAGCCGCTGGAGGAAGCGAAACATAATAATTCTGTAAAATCCGCGTTAGCAATAATATATCATCATCTGACCGAATGAATATCAAAGCATTAGTTATTGCAGCGTCGGCGGGAATTCTTCTCGCCTCCTGCTCGTCGAGCAAGGTGCAGCTGCCTTATTTCTCCGATATCGAATCCACTACTGCCGCTATGCCGGCAATGGACTATCTCAGCAGGATTGTGCCCGACGACGAGCTGGTAATCTCTGTCAACTCCGTGCAGCCCGAGGCTACGGCGGCTTTCAACATGCCCTACACAAATCCGGCGGTGTCGTCGAAGTTAGGTCTCTCCACTACACCCCAGCAGCAGACATACCGTGTCGACAGCAAGGGTGACATCTATTTCCCTGTGCTCGGCAAACTTCACGTCGAGGGCATGACGGTTGAGGAACTTCGCGAGAAACTTACCGAAATGATATCGAAAGACGTCTCAGATCCGCTCGTGACCGTGGCAATGGCAAATTTCCGAGTATATGTCGGCGGCGAGGTCCAGAAACCGCAGCCCATAGAGGTCAAGGGAAACCGCATCACCGTTCTCGAGGCTCTTTCGGCGGCCGGCGACCTGACTGAATTCGGTATGCGCGAGAATGTGCTTGTTATAAGGGAAGAAAACGGCAAGCGCACCTTCGAGCGCCTCAATCTGAACAAGGCGGAGACGCTTACGTCGCCCTACTACTATCTCCAGCCAAACGACTACGTGTACGTCTCGCCCAATGAAGTGCGTCAGGCGAATTCCAAATATAACCAGAATAACGCATACAAGCTGTCGGTGGTGTCGACAGTCGTGAGCGCCGCATCGGTAATCGCGTCGCTTGTGATAGCATTGACAGTCAAATAATTCACGCCCATGGCAAGAAGAAATACAAATGATTTCGTGGATATCGTGGCACTGCTCAGGCAGTATGTGTCGAAGTGGTATCTTTTCGTAATATCCGTTGTAGTGTGCGGCGGTCTCGCATTCTTTTTTACCAAGGTACGCCAGCCTACCTATGCCGTCAACGCCAACCTTCTCATCTCCACCGACAACTCGTCGCCTTCGGTCGGCGACATGATGGGTGGAGCCCTGAGCTCGCTTTTCGGTTCGGACGGCAATGTCGAGGACGAAATCTTCATGGTGTCGTCGCACAGCCTCTACCGCGACGTGGCGCGCGACCTCGGACTGAACGAGCGCCATTACGTCCGCCACGGATTCATGAACACTGAATTCGTGTTTTCCGATTATCCTGTTGAGGTGCACTCGCCTGCCGGCGTACTCGACACCCTGCGCTACGGTCTGCTTTTCGACGTGAAGATAAATGCCGAGGGAAAAGCCGCCATCAAGACAAAAATGCGCAAGGACGTGGTCTGCAATGTCAAGGACGTCAGCCTTCCTTATACAGTCAAGACTCCCGTGGGCGATTTCACTGTTGCCACGACCAAGTACTATGCCGCCGGTGAGCCACTGCGCACAAAGATAAACCTTACGGGCTATGACGCCGCCGCCGAGGATCTCGACGAGGACGTGCATACCGAAATAGCGTCGAAGCGAAGCAACGTCATATCGCTGTCGATGGAGACGAAATCGCCTGAATACGGTAAGGCTGTGCTCAATGAGATACTCGCCCAATACAACGAGCGCGGCATCCTCGAGGAGCGCAAGCAGACGCAGCGTTCCAGCGAGTTCATCGACGACCGCCTCCTTGTCATCGCCGACGAGCTTGCCAAGAGCGACACCGAGATGGAGCAGTTCAAGACGCTCCACGGAATGATAGACCCCTATGCCGAGGTCACATATCAGACAGCCAAGAAGGGCGAGGTCGAGAAATCGCTCATCGAGGCGCGTACCAAGCAGGAAGTGCTTCAGCTCGTCAACGACTTCCTCAGCAACCGCGACAACGCCTACGAGCTTGTGCCGCTGATGATTGACTCGCAGAGCCTCGCGCCGATAATAGTGAGCTACAACGAGGCTATACTCGAGCGCCAGCGCATGCTCGAGAGCGCCCGACCGGACAACGCGAGCCTGAAGGTGCTCAACGAGCGTATCGACGCCATGCGCGCCAATATACATGAGTCGCTCGGCAGGATGCTCGGTCAGCAGAAAGCCGTTGTCGGCGATCTGCAGCGCGAGCTCAACAAGACCGAGGGCAGCCTGAACACCGTAGCCAAGAGCGAGCGTTCCTACAAGGATATCTACCGTCAGAACCGCGTGAAGAACGAGCTCTATCTGTTCCTTCTTCAGCGCCGCGAGGAAAACCAGCTTCTCCTTGCCAACGCACAGCCCAAGGGGCAGGTCATCGACGCCGCCTACACCATGAGCGACCCTCTCGGCATGAGCAATTCCATGATACTTCTGATCGGGCTGATGTTCGGTTTCGTCCTGCCGCCGATCTACCTGTACGTGCGCCGCATGATACACAACCGCTTCGAGACACGTCAGGAAGTCGAGCGCATCACCGAGGTTCCCATTCTCGGCGAGATGTGTACCGACAATTCCGGAAGAAGCATGGTTGTCACGGCGAACGACACCTCGTCGGCATCGGAGCTGTTCCGACTCATGCGTGTCAACCTCCTCTTCGTGCTCAACGACGCCAACGACAAGGTGGTGCTCGTCACCTCCACGCAGTCGGGCGAGGGCAAATCGTTCATCTCCATCAACCTTGCCGCGTCGCTCGTGCTTATGGGCAAGAAGGTGCTCGTGGTGGGTATGGACATCCGTAAGCCGCGTCTGGCACAGTATCTGGGCATGTCGCCCCGCTTCGGGCTGACACAGTATCTTTCGTCATCCGACATCACGCTCAAGCAGATTATCAATCCCTCGCCGAGTGTCCGCGGACTGGATGTCATCTGCGCCGGTCCTGTGCCGCCTAACCCTGGCGAACTCCTGATTTCGAAGAAAGTCGACGAGATGTTCGCCGAGCTCCGCAATGAATACGACTATATCATTGTCGACACGGCTCCTATCGGCATCGTCAGCGACACGTTCACGCTCGACCGCATAGCCGACGCCGCAATCTACGTCTGCCGCGCCAACTACACTTCGCTCAACGACCTCGAGCTTGTCAACGACATATTCGAGAACAAGCGCCTGAAGAAACTGTCGATGGTAATCAACGGCACAGCGGCGAAGAAGAGCTACGGCTACGGTCATAAGAAAGAGACGAAAGGGTGACGTCAGCAGCGACAACGGCACTAACGGGAGACGACCGGAGACACACCCGCAGGGGTGACTCCGGCTCATCTCCGAAAGAGGTGTTCGCCGCCGGATGGCCGGAGTGGCGCATGCCTCTGCTGTTCATGCTGTGCCTCGCTGCCTTCGGTCTGTCGTTCTATCCCGCGCTTATCGCGGTCATAATCATACTTTTCAACCGCTGGCGGCACGACAAGTATGATTTCATATTCATGCTGACAATCTTTTTCGGCGAATACGGTTTCACGTCGAAGACCCAGACCTTTATCTTCATGTCGGATATCGCGCTTGCGCTCAGTGCGTTGCTGTGGATATTCTACCGCCGTCCGCCGCTGCTGAGCAAGATGCTGGTTCTTTTCTGTGTCTATATCGGCGGACTGGTGTTCATAGCCACCCGCTCGATAGAGAGCATGTCGATTCAGCTGCTGACCATGCGAATGTACTTCGCCATCCTCTACATCATCGTACCCGTGGCGGTGTTCAGCGGCATAAAGTTCGATATCCGCGTATTTTTCCGCAAGGCTATAATCTTCACCATTATCATAGCGGCGTTCTACATAGCCGACAGCCTGATTATTTCCGGCAACTTCTTCGTTCCCAATACTTTCATCTACGGCAACGTTGTCTCGAGGTTCTATGACCTCTACTGGCAGCCGCTGTCATTCTCGCCGTTCCGCAAGTATCCCCCCGGACTCTATATTGCCATGCTCGCCATCTATCCGGCAGCGAAGTACTACACGCTCCGCTGGTGGCAGTGGCTGATAATTTGCGGCGGACTTCTGGTGACATTCACCTTCTCGGTGATTATCGCCTATGTGGTCGTGTACATGTTCCTTGTGGTGAAGCCGGCGAAGATTCTGAAATACTCCGCGATAGTGGCGTTCGCATGCGTATCGGTCTACTTCATCGACGGGATGCTGCCGGTGGCGAAGGAAGATACTTTCGACAATGTCTCGCGCCTGCGCATCAAGTCGTCGGTCGACCAGATTCTCGAACTCCGCAAGGCAGTCGACGACGAGGATATAGCGCGTTTCGCATCCGGACGTATGGCTCAGGCAATCCCTAAGTTCGAGCTTGTGGCCCACGAGGGACGGCAGGCTTTCGGACTTGGCTTCCTGCATCGCGAAAAGACGAAGATCAACCGCTACATCATCACCAACGAATATTATACCGACATCTCGCAGAATATCGAGGTGGCGACGGGCATCGAGATAGTCCCGGCGCAAATCTACGTGACCATAGGCTACGTGGGACTTGCGCTGCATGTCATCGTGTTCGTCCTGCTGTATCTGATGGTGAGGAAACTGCGCGGTTCGGTCTACGTTCTGTCGGTTCTGTGCGCTAATGTCATTACCGGTCTTGGCGGTTTCGCGGGGCTTATTACTCCTACGGGACTTTACCTTGTGTCGCTCAGCATAGCGGCGGTTCTTCTGTCGAACCGCAAGGAAGTATGGGGGCGAGCGTGGCGCGAATAAACGCCGCGGCGCGCGGATGCGCATAAGTTGCCAATTCTCTTGCCAGATTTTACTCTACTTTTTGTGAAAAAATTAAAAGACGGGGACAGTATATTCGAAAAAAAACCTTAACTTTGCACACAAGAGCAGTACTATGCCTTGTGCCTGCGTGTGATCTTGCTGCGCGGTTCCTGGCGTCCGTATATTCTCTCCTTGTTTCTGCCGACCGCCCGGCAGATGCTCTTTTTGTGGTATTAGCCTGAAATATTAATATTTAAATATGATAACATCAGCCATATTCGGAATAGAGAACAGCGGCACACTTGCCATAACGGCGTTGCTGACCGGCGTAGCGCTGGTCTTTCTGGCGTTGTGGATAGCCAAAATGATTTCTCCGCGCTCGTTCAACCCGCAGAAGGGTGAGGCGTACGAGTGCGGTATCCCAACGCGCGGCGAAAGCATGTCGCAGTTCAAGGTGGGCTACTACCTGTTTGCAACTCTGTTCCTTATGTTCGATGTCGAGACCGTGTTCCTGTTCCCTTGGGCAGTGCGCATGCGTGAGCTCGGCGTTGATGGTCTAATCAGCATCGCCGTATTCTTCGGCGTTCTTGTGCTGGGTCTTGTATACGCCTGGCGGAAAGGAGCATTGGAATGGAAGTAACGACCAAAAGCATGCCGTACGACGCATGGAAAGACAACGAGTATATTGAAAAACTGGTAAAGGAGCTGAACGAGAACGGCACTAACGTCATCGTCGGTTCTCTCGACAAGCTCATCAACTGGGGCCGCTCGAACTCGATCTGGCCTCTGACCTTCGCCACGAGCTGCTGCGGCATCGAGTTCGTGTCGCTCGGCGCTGCCCGTTTCGACATGGCACGCTTCGGCTGGGAAGTGGCTCGTTCGAGCCCACGTCAGGCAGACTTCATGATGGTCGCCGGCACAATCGTGCACCGCATGGTGCCCGTGTTCCGTCGTCTCTACGACCAGCTTGCCGAACCAAAGTACGTGATAGCCTGCGGCGGATGCGCCATCTCGGGCGGTCCCTTCCGCAAGAGCTACCATGTGGCAAAGGGCATAGGCGACATCGTGCCCGTCGACGTTTACGTCCCCGGCTGTCCTCCCCGTCCCGAGGCTATGATATACGGCATCATGCAGCTGTCGCGTAAAATGAAGGTAGAACGTTTCTTCGGCGGCGTCAACCGTCAGGAAAAACAAAAGGAATTCCTCGCCGCGCACCCCGTCGAAGGTGTAGAGGACTAAACCACGGAAATACTCCATAATTATATGGCCAACATCACAGATAAGATTGTAAAGCTCTTTCCGGACGCAACTGTCGTCGAAGGCAATGACCCGATGGTGACAGTCGCCGACAGCCGCTGGCATGACCTCGCGGCTCTCCTGCGCGACAACGAGGAGCTAAAGTTCGACTATCTCGTCACAATAGTAGGTATGGACTGGACCGAGCATCTCGGCTGTATCTACTACCTGATGTCGACAGAATATAACACCGTAGTAGGTGTGAAAGTGCTTGCAGAAGGCACGCGCGAGACCCCGTACATCCACTCGGTAGCCGACCTGTGGGCGGTAGCCGTTACTTACGAGCGCGAGGTTTTCGACTTCTTCGGCATAGTTTTCATCGGCAACCCCGACATGCGCCGTCTTTTCCTCAACCTCGACTGGAAAGGCTACCCACTGCGCAAGGACTACGACGAGGACCCCGCGCTCAATCCGGTAAGCACCGAGAGCGAGCGGCAGACCGACTTCACCGACGTCTACAGCCTCGACGAGAACGGCAACGTACAGAAAAAGGAAGTGCGAGTTTTCGAGAAGGATGACTTTGTGGTCAATATCGGTCCGCAGCACCCCGCCACACACGGCGTGCTCCGCTTCCGTACTGCTGTCAACGGTGAGGAAATCAAGAAAATCGACCTCTACTGCGGCTATATCCACCGCGGCATCGAGAAACTCTGCGAGAATCTCGCATATCCCCAGACGCTCCACTTCATGGACCGAATGGACTACTTCTCGGCTCACAACTACCACCACGCCCTCTGCATGCTCATCGAGAAGGCGGCAGGCATCGAGATCAGCCGCCGCGCGCAGGTTATCCGCGTGATGATGGACGAGCTGTCGCGTATAGCGTCGCACTGTCTCTTCATCGGCACATACTGCATGGACCTCGGCGCGACCACGATGCTCTTCTACGCCCTGCGCGTCCGCGAGCAGATTCTCGACATCATGGAGAAGACCTGCGGCGCACGCATGACGTTCAACTACGAGTGTATCGGCGGCGTCATGCAGGATCTTGCACCCGACTTCGTCCAGGACGTCAAAGCACTCCTTGAGGTACTTCCCAAGAACATCAAGGAATACAACGAAATCTTCACCGGCAACGTAATCGCCCGCAACCGTATGGAAGGCGTGGGCGTGCTGAGCCGTGAGGACGCTATCTCATACGCAGTCACCGGTCCTTCGGGACGTGCTTCGGGCTGGGCATGCGACATGCGCAAGCTTTTCCCGTACAGCATCTACTCCGAACTCGATTTCGAGGAGGTAGTGATGACCGAGGGCGACTCTATGGCACGTTTCAAATGCCGTATGCGCGAGATGGAGGAATCTGCAAAGATTCTCGCCCAGCTCGTCGACAATATCCCCGAAGGCGAATACTGCGTGAAAGTGCCTAAGGTGCTCAAGCTCCCCGTAGGCAGCTGGTTCCAGCTCACAGAGGGCTGCCGCGGCGCGTTCGGTCTCTATCTGGAGAGCGACGGCAACACGAAGCCCTACCGCCTGAAGATTGCGCCTCCCTGCCTGCCTCAGGCAGCTGTGGTAGACCACATCACACGCGGTCAGAAAATCGCAGACCTTATCACCATCGGCGGCTCGATGGACTACATCGTTCCCGATATCGACCGATAAGCGAATCAAAACCCGACCAATCAGAAAATTGCAATAAAGTAATTCCCCAAAATCATGCAGGATTTTTCTTTTCTTACCACTTGGCTCGACAACTCGCTCAGGTCCATCATGCCCGGCTGGCTCAGCGTCACGGTAGAATGTCTACTTGTAGGCGTGGGTCTGCTCCTTGTCTATGCCCTGCTGGCTCTTTTCTACATATATTACGAGCGCAAGCTCTGCGCTGCTTTCCAGTGCCGTCTCGGTCCTAACCGCGTGGGTCCCTGGGGTCTGCTCCAGAGCTTCGCCGATATGTTCAAGATGCTCATCAAGGAGATTATCCACCTTAACCATATCGACCGTTTCCTGTTCGCCCTCGCTCCGTATCTCGTCATTATCGCCTCGATGCTGGCATTCGCGGTTCTTCCGTGGGGCAACGGTCTGCAGATCATCGATTTCAACATCGGCATCTTCTTCCTCATAGCCGTCAGTTCCATAGGCGTCCTCGGCATCCTTCTTGCCGGCTGGTCGTCGAACAACAAGTTCACGCTCATCGGCTCGCTCCGTTCGGGCGCCCAGATGGTCAGCTACGAGCTCTCCATCGGTCTGTCGGTAATCACCATGGTATGTCTCGCCGGCACAATGTCGGTAGGCGGCATCGTGCAGGAACAGGAGAACCTCTGGTTCATCTTCAAGGGACATGTCCCCGCCGTCATCGCTTTCATTATATATATGATAGCAGGCACTGCCGAGACCAACCGCGGTCCGTTCGACCTTCCCGAAGCAGAGAGCGAGCTTACCGCCGGCTACCACACCGAGTATTCGGGCATGCACTTCGGCTTCTTCTACCTCGCCGAGTACCTTAACCTCTTTATCGTATCGGGCGTTGCGTCGCTTCTTTTCCTCGGCGGATGGATGCCCCTCCACTTCCCGGGCTGGGATGCCTTCAACCACATCATGGACTACATCCCCTCGGTGGTATGGTTCATCGGCAAGGCTGTCCTGCTGTCGTTCGTCATCATCTGGTTCAAATGGACATTCCCCCGTCTGCGTATCGACCAGCTGCTGTCGCTTGAATGGAAATATCTCCTCCCCATAAATCTTGTCAATCTCGTTCTGATGGTGCTCATCATCGTGAACGGCTGGCATTTCTAACCTTAAAAACAAATACACCAAGATAAGCAAGCCATGAGCGATATCAAAGGCAAAATAGCCCAGGTGATCGGACCTGTGATCGACGTTATCTTCGAAGGCGAAGGCAATGTCATCCCGCCCATCTACACCGCACTCAAAATCGACCGACCTGAAGGCGGCGAAGTAATCCTCGAAGTAGAGCAGCACATCGGCGAAGACACCGTGCGCTGCGTGGCAATGGAGAGTACCGACGGCTTGCGCCGCGGCATGCCCGTTGTCAATCTGGAACGCCCGATAGCAGTGCCTACCGGCGATCAGGTCAAAGGTCGCCTGCTCAATGTGGTAGGCGAGGCAATCGACAAGCTGGCTCCCCTCAAGCGTGAGAATCTCCGCGCCATCCACCAGCCCGCGCCCGAGTTCGAGGACCTTACCATCGGCACCGAGATTCTTGCCACCGGCATCAAGGTCATCGA
>JAGBDG010000199.1 GCA_017937625.1 Muribaculaceae bacterium
AGTGCGATATAGTCGTCAGGTTTGAGCGGAGAACCCTTGTGCCAGAGCTCAAATGTCATGACAGACTTGGGAGCGACCACACCTATGCGCTGCGCCTGCTCCACCTTGTCGCCGCGCTCCACATAGGGCTCGAAAATTCCGTCATATACACTCACGAAATCATTAGGATGCTGCACTACTACTGTCGAAAGACCGTCGGGGCGCACTGTCGACGAAACGATTGTGCCACGATAAACGGCAACGGCAGGCATGGCGACACCACCACGAAACTCCACTGCTTTTCCTCCTTGCTGCGCCTGCGGTTTTTCCGCCATAGGTACCGGCGATGAAAAAATCATGCCCTCGGCGGCGATGGGAGCGAGAACCGAAAGATTGAACCGCTCTTCTTCCTCGTACGAACGCACGAACTGCTTTTCCTCCTCGCTTGCAAGAAGAAGCGAGTCCGGAACACTGACACGCTCAGCAGTCTCGGCTTCCGACGCCGTCAACTGACCCGACATGACATTTATTATATTCGCCATATACGCCTCGTTGAGCTTCGCCGCCTGCTCGAGGGAGTCCAGTCGGAACGATGCATCGAGGTAACGGGCACGGAGGTCACCATGCAGCGCGCCGGGCAGGAGCTGGCGAAGAGGCGTGAAGGCTATCACAGTCCAGAAAAGCGCCAGAACGGCGGCTATGCTCGCTGCCGTCACGATCCACACCCTTGCGCGTGTCATACGGACGCTCCAGACAGTGTTCAGGGTGTTCTCCTTGATAAACTCGAGTCTGTAGCGTGCCGGATTCTTGATACGCGGTGCTTTCGTTCTATTTGGTTTTTCGTCGTTCACAACGCAAAGATAAACAAAAAAAATGAAAGAAGGAGTTTCGTTGCGGCAGCGAAACTCCTTCTCCTTATTCCGGATTAAAAATTATCGGATGGGATGATACTCCACGAATGCCTCTATAGCCTCGTAGGATGCGAGACCGAGTCCTTCGTAAAGCTGTGCGGTTGCTCGGTTGCGCTCCTCGGCACGCTGCCAGAACAGACGGTCGTCGTCACCAAGGAAGGGAGCGTTCTCCATCTGGCTCTGGTGCTTGAGGATAGAGTTGCGCTTGAAGCGCAGTTCCTCAGGGCTGATGGGCACTGCCATCTCGATATGGTCGATTTCCCATTCTGCCCATGCGCCGCGATACATCCAGATACGGCAGTCTTTCATCCAGGGCTCGTCGATGAGCTCGTCGATTGCAGCGAGAACTGCGTCGGTACATACCTTATGGGTTCCGTGCGGGTCGGCGAGGTCTCCTGCGACGAAAATCTGATGAGGCTTTACGTCCTCAAGCAGTTTCTTTACAATGTCGACATCGCGCTGCTCCAGATCGCCTTTCTTGATTGTGCCGGTCTCGTAGAACGGCAGACGCAGGAAGTGGATGTTCTGCGGTTTCACGCCGATATAGTTGCAGGCAATAGTTGCCTCTGCCTGGCGGATCATAGTCTTGATCTCGCGTATTGCCTTGCTGTCGGGTTCGCCGGATTTCTTGTTCTTGATGAATTCGTGAACCTCTTTCGAAAGCTTCTGGTAACCGCTCTCGTCGAAGCCGAAGACAGGAGCTATACGGTCCATCATCAGGAAGTAGCGTATCATGTCTTCGTCGCCGACTGCGATATTGCCCGAAGTCTCGTAAGCCACATGCACGTCATGACCCTGGTCGACAAGGCGCTTGAGTGTGCCGCCCATCGAGATGACGTCGTCGTCGGGGTGCGGCGAGAATACAATCACACGCTTGGGGAACGGATTGGCGCGCTCGGGACGATATGTGTCGTCGGCGTTGGGCTTGCCGCCGGGCCAGCCGGTGATGGTATGCTGAAGGTCGTTGAAAATCTTGATATTTACATTGTATGCCGAGCCGTAGAGTGCGAGGAGCTCGCCGAGACCCCAGTCGTTGTAGTCCTTGTCGGTGAGTTTCAGAATAGGCTTGCCGGTCATGTCGCAGAGCCATACGATAGCACGGCGGATGAGCTTGTCGTTCCATTCGCAAGAAGCGACTTTCCAGGGATGGCTGATGCGGGTGAGGTCTTCCGCGCCGCCGAGGTCGGTGACAACCTTGACATGGGGATGCCCCTGAAGGAGCGATGCCGGAACCGATGTGCTTGCCGGCTCTTCGACTGCACGGCGGATGATGGCTGCGCGGTCTTCGCCCCATGCCATTGTCAGCACGCGGCGGGCGCCGATGATGTTCGACAGACCGAGAGTGACGGCTGTTGTCGGAACCTCGTCGATCTTGTAGTCCTTGCCGATAAGATGGCGTGTCTCGTTGCCAAGAAGTACAAGACGGCAGTAGCTGCTTGCAGGGCTGCCCGGCTCGTTGAAAGCGATGGAACCGTTGGCGCCGATCTCGCAGAGAGCGACATCGATGCCGCCTGCGTTGGCAATCTGACGCTCATATTCCTGGCAGAGGTCGAACATGGTCTCTTTGGTGATGTTCGCGTCGAACGAGCGGATATTCTCAGGCTTGATGTCGACAGCGTTGAGGAACACGTTCTTCAGACGCTCCAGAGTCGAAGGTCCTTCGGGTGATACGGGGAAAAATTCGCTGATATTGAATACTATGACATTGGAGAAGTCCACGCGACCCTCTTTGTAGAGCTTGACAAGGCTTGCGTAGACGCGGTGAGTGCTGTTGCCGGCACCAAGAGCGAGTACGCATTTTCCTTTAGCATCAACATAGCGGTTGATATACTTTGCCAACTGTGCTGCGATAAAATCGGCACCTTCGTTGGCTGTCTCGAAGATGTGAGTGTCGATTTTCTCTTCACGACGCAACGCCGTAAGCTCTATTTCCGTATCCGGGTTGTAGTAGCGGCGCGGAATGCGGACGAGCTTGATCTGGGAACTAAGGTCGGTTTTCATTTTATTAGCCTATAGGGCATTAGGTTATTTAGGATGTGTTTTATTTATCATTGCATAATGACGCCGGAGCTTCCGCTCTAACGCACCACAAAATTATGAAAATATTTCTATTTTTCTACTATAATTTTGATATTTTTAGTTTTTATTATTACTGTTTCTGTAACCGATTTAAATTTAAGCATTAGATAACTTCCCGGCTATCCGTAGCGGGAAGTTTTGCTGTTGATTCACGGCGTATTTCCTGCCATTAAGTTTTTTTATACGCATTTTTGGCGCGAGGGAGAACGGAGTGAGAAAAAAATCACTAACTTTGACAAAAATAATTTTTAACCCAATTCTAATCTCACTTTAACCCATGAAACCTTACGTTCTCGGCATCGATATAGGCGGAACAAACACAGTATTCGGCATCGTTGACGCCCGCGGCAATGTTATTGCAAGTTCTTCTATCAAAACAGGCAAACATGCCAACTTCGACGACTATCTCGAAGACCTCTATACCGAAGCTACCCGTCTTATCGAGGCGAACGACGCTACCGATAAGATTCAGGGCATCGGCATCGGCGCTCCCAATGCAAACTATTATACCGGCAAAATCGAAAATGCCGTCAACCTTCCCTGGCCCAACCTCGACCTTGCTGACATCGTCAGCGAAAAATTCGGCATCCCCGTGGCAATCACCAACGACGCCAACGCCGCGGCTCTCGGCGAAATGACCTACGGTGTGGCTCGCGGTCTTAAGGATTTCATCATGATTACACTCGGTACCGGTATCGGATCGGGCATCGTTGTCAACGGACAGATGGTCTACGGACACGACGGTCTTGCCGGCGAGCTCGGTCATATCATCATCAAGCGCAACAACGGCCGTCTCTGCGGCTGCGGACGTACAGGCTGCCTTGAGGCATACTGCTCCGCTACCGGTGTCGCACGCACGGCACGCGAGTTCCTCGAAGCGCGTTCCGAGCCTTCTCTCCTCCGTAACCTCCCCATCGAAAGCATCACCTCCAAAGACGTATACGATGCAGCCATGAACGGCGACAAACTCGCAAAAGACATCTTTGAATATACAGGCACTATCCTCGGCGAGTCTTTCGCCGACATGATGGCTTTCTCATCGCCGCAGGCTTTCATCCTCTTCGGCGGTCTTGCCAAGAGCGGCGAGCTTCTTCTCCGTCCTCTCCGCGAGGCAATGGAAAAGAACATGCTCAACTGCTACAAGGGCAAAGCCAAAGTCCTTCTGAGCGAGCTCAAGGAAGCCGACGCCGCAGTTCTCGGCGCAAGTGCCCTTGGCTGGGAAGCAAAATGATTAATTTCTTATAGATAAAAGAATGAAATAGGCCGCGCGTGATTGCGTAGCCTATTTTTTTCATTTGTCTGCGAGATGGTCGAGAGCCGCCTTGTTCCTGTTGCAGTCCTGCTGCAGCAGCGGACGCAGGATTCCCGCTTCATCAGGGTCGGTCATGCCCAGGTCGGCATAACGGTCTTCATTGACTATATATTCACTGACAGTCTGCACGGGTTCTGCATTTGGATATTTCGGCGATGCCGTCAGTTCGGAAGCACCGTTGCTGCCGCTGTTGTCGGGACCGTCTATCACTCCGTCTATTGTCAGCGTCGGCTTGCCGGTACCGGTCTGGTCCGGCATAAACCGGTAAAGCTGCCAGTACCCTGCCTCGACTGCGCGACGCTGCTCCACTATGGAATGACCGAGTCCCGGACGTATGCCGTGAACTATACACGGACAGTAGGCTATGACTATTGCCGGACCGGGATAACGCTCAGCCTCGGTGAGCGCGTCGATTGCCTGCTGGTAGTTGGCGCCTAAAGCTATCGAAGCCACATAGACAGAACCGTAGGTCATCATCATGCGCCCGAGTTCCTTTTTAGCCACCTTCTTGCCGTCGGGCGAGTATTTCGCCACTGCCGCACGCGGTGTCGCCTTCGACGTCTGACCGCCTGTGTTCGAATAGCATTCGGTGTCCATCACGAGAACCTTGACAGGCTCTCCGGAAGCGAGGACGTGGTCGAGACCGGCAAAACCGATGTCGTATGCCCATCCGTCGCCGCCTATAGTCCAGACCGTCTTCTTTCCGAATAAGTCTGCGTCGCGCAGAAGGTCGGCGTACGCCTCGTCAACTTTCGCCAATGGCTCGAGCATAGCTTTAAGCTGCTCGCCCGTACTCTGCGAGAGCTCCTGGTCGTCCTTAGCCGAATACCACGCCTCGAGCGGTTCTTTGAGATATGCGACAGTGGACGGACTGTCGATGAGCGCGCGTACTTTTCCGGCGACACGTTTCCTGCGCTGTTCGAGAGCCACAAGCATGCCGAAGCCATATTCGCCGTTGTCTTCGAAAAGCGAGTTGCCCCATGCCGGACCTTTGCCGCTCGAATCGCAGCAGTATGCGTTCGACGGGAAGTTGGCGCCCCATATCGAACTGCAGCCCGTAGCGTTGGCGACAAGCATTCTGTCGCCGAATAGCTGGGTAAGAAGCTTCACATACGGTGTCTCTCCGCAGCCTGCGCAGGCTCCCGAAAACTGGAGTCCGGGCGTCCTGAGCTGTGAGCCGTTGACACTTGCGCGCGGCAACAGGTCGTCCTTGGCGCTCACATTGGCTTTGAGCCACGAAAGATTCTCTATCTGGCTTTCGAGGACATCGCCGATTGGTGTCATTGTCAGCGCGTGTCCCGGACATATTATCGAGCATGACGAGCATCCGAGACAGTCCTCCGCATAGTTCTGTATTCTGAATTTATATTCTTTCAGCTGCGGAGCGCCGTATGCGTCCTTCATTGTCATTGACTCGGGAGCCTTCGAAGCCTCTTCGGGTGTCAGGACAAACGGGCGTATGGCAGCGTGAGGGCATACGAGCGAGCACTCCGTACATTCAACGCACTTGTCGGCATCCCATACCGGCACCCTCGTGGCAATGCGCCGATGCTCGTATGCTGTCGTTCCCATCGGCATTATGCCGGCAGGATTCAGAGCCGAGACCGGTATATCGTCGCCGCGTCCTTTTATGCAAGGGGTGTGCACATTCTCGATAAACGACTTAAGCAATGCCGACGCATACGACGGATTACGCTGCACGGTCTTTTCTTCGTCCGTTGTCCAGCCTGTTACCGAATTATAGTCAATTTCCTTTAGTGCGGCTATGGCAAGGTCTACAGCCTTGAGGTTGTTTTCCACCACTTTTCCGCCCTCGTGCATATAGGTAGTGCGTATCTGGTCTTTCAGAGCGTCGATACTTTCATCATACGGCATCTGACGGCTCAGATAGAAGAAGACGCTTATCATCGTCATGTTGATGCGCGACGAGAGACCGCATACGGCTGCGATATGGTCGGCGTCGATGTTGTAGAACCGCAGTTTCTTCCCGGCTATCGCGCGGCGCATGGCGAGCGGCAGCCGGGTTTTCATCTGCTCTGGCGTGTAAGGAGAGTTAAGTACAAAGACACCGCCGTCGCGCACTTTCGACACCATGTCGAAACGGTTGACATACGTCGTCTTATGGCAGGCGACATAGTCGGCTTGCTCTATCGCGTATGCCGATGTCACCGGCTTGTGGGCGATTCGGAGTTGCGATATGGTGTAGCCGCTCGACTTCTTCGCCGAATAGCTGAAATATGCCTGGACGTAGCGTCCTGGTGCGTTTCCTAAAATACTTGCAGCCTGCTTGATGCCTCCAACGGTACCGTCATTGCCTATTCCGTAGAATATAGCCTTATAGGTATCCGTACCGGCATTTGTATCTATTGTTTCGGTGACGTCCAGCGACAGATGCGTAACGTCGTCGTTGATACCGACGGTAAAACTCGGGCGCGGTTCGGCTTTTGCCATCTCGTCGAACACCGCCTTCACCATCGACGGATTGAAATCTTTGCTTGACAGACCGTAGCGACCGCCGATGACACGCACATCGCGCTTGTCACTGCCAATCAGAGCGCCCATGACATCGAGGCAAAGCGGCTCGTGCGCGCTGCCCGGTTCTTTGGTGCGGTCGAGAACGGCTATTGTCTTTACAGTTTCCGGCAATGCTTTCAGAAACGCCTCGGTCGGGAAAGGACGGTAGAGACGTACCTTCACCACGCCGGTCTTATAGCCTTTCTCTTTATTCAGATAATCTACTGTCTCCGCTACAACATCAGCGGCAGAACCGATTACCACTATGACACGGTCGGCGTCCGGAGCTCCGCTATAATCCACAAGATGATAGTTTCTGCCTGTCACCTCGCCGACTTTGTCCATAGCTTCCTGCACTATGCCGGGAAACGTGTCATAGTAGCGGTTAGCAGCCTCCCTGTTCTGAAAGTACACGTCGGGATTCTGGGCGGAGCCGCGCAAATCCGGATGACACGGGTTCATGGCACTGCGTCGGAAAGCGGCTACCTTGTCCCGGTCGACAAGCGGACGGATTTCCTCATAGTCTATTACGTCTATGGTATCCATCTCGGACGATGTACGCCAACCGTCGAAGAAATGAAGCACGGGCACAGAGCCGTTAATTGCGGCAAGATGCGCCACTACGGCAAGGTCCATGGTCTCCTGAACAGACGCAGAAGAAAGCATGGCGAAGCCGGTGGCGCGGCAAGCCATTACATCCTGATGGTCGCCGAATATCGAGAGAGCGTGCGTCGCGAGCGAGCGGCATCCGACATGGAACACCACCGGCAGAAGTTCGCCTGCTATCTTGTACATGTTCGGAATCATCAGCATCAGACCCTGCGAGGCGGTGAAAGTCGTGGCGAGCGCGCCTGCCGCTGCTGCTCCGTGGACTGCACCGGATGCTCCGAGCTCGCTCTCCATCTCGCGCACCTCAAGAGGCTGCCCCATAAGGTTGCGCCTTCCTTGCAGACCCCATTTCTGGGCGGTTTCGCCCATGGAAGCTATAGGAGTGATTGGATATATCGTTGCGACATCGCTCATGGCGAAAGCCACATGCGCCGCTGCCGTACATCCGTCGAGTATCTCTTTCTTCATTATCGTATTTTTAGTTCTTGAACAGCAATACAATAAAAACACAGCAGCCGACGTAAAGTTGACCGCTGTGTTTTATGAATGAAGTATTTTCCGGATTCTATCTCCTGAACTTATTTACAGTTTTCTTAAGCTCTGCCGGAGAAAAATCGATATCGAGCGTGTCGTCCGTTATCTTGCCTGCGAACCTCATGCGCAGAGATGCGTCTGCTGTCGTCAGCATTTCCGAAAACTCGCGGAGGTCGTCGTTCTGAAGATTCTTCTCTATTTTGCGCCGCAGTGGCATCTCCGCCACGCGCATCTTCTTGACAGTATACGACTTCTCCGCCGACTCGTAGTTGATGACAAACATATTGGCGCTTTTGTCGTAAGAGTACGAGGTTATCGTCAGTTCCTCGTCGACTGCCTGCGGGCATTCGTGGTTATGACGCGCGGCATAGCTCTGGAGCTCGCTGCGGTTGTCGCCGGAGCAGGCACACGCCATAAAGGCAATCACTATTATTATAAGCTTTGTTCTCATAATCTCAAGGGTGCATTATAAGTGATGACGGAACGCTCATCTGTGCTGCGAGAGCCCTTATGTCGTCCGTACTTACCGCATTTATACGTTCGCTCACCGCATCGTCTCCGGCTATCTTGTCCATGTACAGCATGGCGCGGGCGCAGGCGATAATTCTATTTTCGCGGTTTTCCGATGCAACAGCCCGCTGCCCGGAATACTGGCGCTTCGCTCTTACGAGAAGCCGGCTGAGTTCTCCTTCCGGCATCTCGGCAAGCCTGCCCAGCGTTTCCTTGCATATTTTTATGCACCGGTCGGTATCCTCGGCGTCGCATCCGAAGTACACTGTCAGAAGTCCGACGCTCGAGAAATGGTCGACGGCAGATTCCACGTTGTAAACCAGACCGCGGCGCTCTCTCAGCTCGACGTTGAGCAAAGAATTCATTCCCGGACCGCCTATCAGGTTGGAAAACAGCGAATCGGCGTACTTTCTGTCCGAGAAAAACGACGCCGCCGGGATGCCGAGCACGACGTGCGACTGATGCAGTCCACAAAGCTCCACGCTCTTGTTCGCCGGAACGAATACCGACACTGCCCGTTCCTGACGGTGCTTCTCGCTACGCATGGCGGCGAAATGTTTCTCGACAAGCTTAGAGATACGCGCAGCGTTCTCCGGACCGCTGTAGAAAGCCACCACATTTGTCGTATAATAGTATCTGCCGAGGAATCCGCGGCAGTCCTCGCTGCTCAGGCGAGTGACAGACTCGGGAGTGCCGAGAATATTATGTCCGAGCGGACTGCCCTTGAACACCATGTCCTCAAAGTCGTCGAAAACAGCCTCGCTGGGAGTGTCGCGGTAGGAGTATATCTCGTCAAGCACCACCTCGCGCTCTTTCTCAAGCTCTCGCTCGGGAAAACGGGAGTTGAGCGCAAGGTCGGCTATCAGTTCGATGGCGCGTGCGGCGTTCCCCGACGGGAAGATGCTGTAGACCGTAGTTTCTTCCTTGGTGGTGAACGCGTTCAGCTCGCCGCCGACCGACTCCATGCGGTTGATGACGTGCCATGACGAGCGCTTCTGCGTGCCCTTGAATATGGTATGCTCCACAAAGTGCGCCAACCCTTCCTCGGCAGAGCTCTCGTCAGAACTGCCGGCGGATATAACAATACCGAAGATACCGGCACCTACATTGTGGTGCTGAATATGCACAAGTCTGAGTCCGCTGTCGAAGCGTACGGTCGTGGGCTGAGGAAGTTTCATGGTCTGTCTATCCACTGACCGTCGGCTTTTATCAGCTCTTCGAGACGAGCCACTGCCTCGTCCTGCGGAATGTTCTTGACTACGCATTCCGTACCGCGGTAAAGGCTGATTTTGTCGGGTCCTCCGCCGACATAACCATAGTCGGCGCCTGCCATTTCGCCGGGACCGTTGACAATGCAGCCCATGACGGCGATTTTCAGATGTTTCAGATGACCGAAAGCGGCTTTGATTTTTTCGAGAACTGCAGGAAGCGCATATAGTGTGCGTCCGCAACCAGGGCATGCCACAATCTCCGCCTTGAAGCGCTCGATTCCGGCTGCCTGAATGATTCCGCGGCATATCTCCGACGCTTCCTCAGGTGTCACGGCGGGCGACTCAATGGCTATTGCCGACGGCAGCCCGCTCAGAAGAAGCGAGCCGAGGTCGATGGACGCAGCCACAGTCAGCTCTTCCTTAGAGGTGATTTCAGGATACGACATCACCACATAAGCGGGTTTGTCGATGCCTTTGAGAGCCTTGCGTGCGGCAGAAAGACGTCCGGGCTTGCCGAAGACAAAACGTACGTAATTATCAGAACCCTCTGGCATTACAGCTACGGAATGAGCCTTGCGCACAACAGGAGCCGTGGGGGCAAGCGTACCTTCCTCGGCTCCGATACGGGCGTTCTCGTCGGAATATGCGGCGACAAGACGTGCCACGGGGACCTCGTTTTCGGGATCCTCGCTCAGCGACACGCGGATAGTGTCGCCTATGCCGTCGCTAAGCAACGTACCTATACCGACAGCCGACTTGATTCGACCCTCAAGGGCGTTTCCTGCCTCGGTGACGCCGAGATGTATGGGGAACGCCATGCCCTCGCTGTCGAGTTTGGCGGCAAGAAGACGAACCGTCGACACCATAAGAGGCACGTCGGAAGCTTTTATCGAGACCACGACGTCAGTGAAATCCTCGTCGCGGCATATACGGAGGAATTCGAGAGCCGATTCGACCATACCTTCGGCACCGTCGCCGTAGCGGCTCATGATGCGGTCGGAAAGGGAGCCGTGGTTAACGCCGACCCTTATGGCGGTTCCATGTTGGCGGCACAGGTTGAGGAAGGGCACGAATTTATCGCGTATCGAAGCAAGTTCGGCGGCATATTCTTCGTCAGTGAATTCCATTTTCAGGAACTTGCGACCCGGATCAAAGAAGTTGCCGGGATTGATCCGCACTTTCTCAACATGCAGCGCAGCCTCGAAGGCTGCTGCGGGATTGAAGTGTATGTCGGCTACGAGAGGCACGTCACAACCTGCCTGACGAACCTTTTCCTTGATGTTTTTGAGATTAGCCGCATGTGCCACGCCCTGTGCCGTCAGTCGCACGAGTTCGGCGCCGCTGCGGGCAATCGAGAGAGTCTGCGCTGCCGAAGCATCGGTGTCGAGGGTCGGAGTTGTCGTCATCGACTGGATGACTACCGGATACGGAGCTCCGATATGTATGTTGCCTACATTCGCGGGAACAGTCCTGCGGCGGTATGTCTGCTTTTCCACTCAGTTAGTCTTGAATTTGTAATCGGTTATCGAAGCAAGTTCGGCGTCGGCTTTCTCAACCTTTTTCGAAAGCGACGCGCAGTAAGCGTTGTAGCGCGCTGCGAGAGGAGCGTCGGAAAGCGACAGAATCCTCACGGCAAGCACAGCGGCGTTGAGAGCGGCGTTGATTCCGACAGTAGCCACGGGTATACCCGGCGGCATCTGGATGATGGAATACATTGCGTCTATGCCGTCGAGCGATGCGGCGATAGGCACGCCGATTACAGGAACGGTGGTCATGGCGGCGATAACGCCGGGAAGTGCGGCAGCCATGCCGGCGGCGGCGATGATGACTTCCACGCCGCGTTCTCTTGCACCGGAAGCGAAAGCCTCCACGGCGGCGGGAGTACGGTGGGCACTGAGAGCGCGAAGCTCAAAAGGCACTTCCATCTGCTCGAGGAAATCGGCAGCCTTGCGCATTACGGGCAGGTCGGATGTGCTGCCCATTATTATACTTACCTTGCAATTCATGATTGGTTATTTTATTATTGTTGCCGTACTTAAATCAGGCACAGCATTCCATATTCAACAAGAAAAGCCATCACGGCACCGGCAATTACCTGCAGGACTGTGTGACGACCGAGATATAGCCTCGACCAGCATAGAAGTCCGGTGAGTGCGATGACGATACAGAGCCACAGGACGGGATTCATCAGCAGTCCGTGACAAGCGAGCCAGTACATGCCTCCGGCGACTCCGCCGACAGCACCGGCATGGGCGCTGATTTTCCACCAGCGCGTGATGATCAGCGACAGCAGCGAGACCGCGGCTGCTCCGAAATAGAACGTGCTGAGCCAAACCGGAGCACGCATCGAAATGAGCATCAG
>JAGBDG010000200.1 GCA_017937625.1 Muribaculaceae bacterium
GATGGACTCGTATGCCGACTATGCCTCTGTCGTGCCTATGGTGCAGTACGAAGACATCCGCCCGCAGGTGGAGCGCATGATTGCCGGCGAGTCCGATGTGCTGTGGCGCGGCAAGACACGCCGTTACGCACAGTCGAGCGGCACGTCCGGCGGAAAAAGCAAGTATATACCCGTCACCGACGACTCTTTGCGCCTCAACCACTACCGGGGCGGTGCGGAGTCGGTAGCGTCATACTTGTCGCTATATCCCGACAGCCGCATGTTCGCGGGCAAAGGACTCATCCTCGGCGGCAGCTTCGCCAACGAGGTCAAAGGTCTGCCTGCCGGTGTGAAGGTGGGAGATCTGTCGGCGAATCTCATCGACGCGATAAATCCCCTTGCCAATTTCTTTCGCGTGCCCTCCAAGGAGGTGGCGCTAATGTCGGACTGGACCGGGAAACTGCCGGCGCTTGTCCGTGCGTCCGCCTCGTGCGACATCACCAACATCAGCGGCGTTCCCTCGTGGTTCCTGACCGTCCTCCGCTCGGTAGTCGAAAGCCGCGGAGCCGACACCATCCATGACGTGTGGCCGAATCTTGAAGTTTTTTTCCACGGCGGCATATCCTTTGCTCCATATCGTTCGCAGTATGAATCGATTACCGACAGCTCTAAGATGCGATATATCGAGAACTACAACGCTTCCGAAGGCTTCTTCGCCGTCCAGGACACACGCGACGCTGCGGCAGGGATGCTCCTGCTCGCCGACGCCGGTGTGTTCTACGAGTTTGTGCCTTTCGACGCAGGGTCAGGAATAGCGGGCGAGCCGGTTCCGGCATGGGAAGTTGAGGAGGGCAAGGTCTACGAGCTTATAATCACCGCTTCCAATGGTCTGTGGCGCTATTCGCCGGGCGATACCGTGCGTATAGAAAGCACACAGCCGCTGAGAATCAGCATAGCGGGACGCACCAACAGCTATATCAACACATTCGGCGAGGAGGTCATGGTATGGAACACCGACGCCGCTCTTGCCGAGGCTTGCCGCCGCACAGGCGCGCATGCCGCCAACTATACCGCGGCTCCTGTATATACCGAGGGACAGGCAAAAGGTCATCACCAGTGGCTCGTGGAGTGGGACGTGGCGCCTGCCTGCGGCAACGAGGCGTTCGCCGACATCCTCGACCGCGAGCTGCAGAGAGTGAATTCCGACTATCAGGCAAAACGCTCCGGCGACATCTTCCTCGGGCGTCTCGAGCTTCTCGAGGTGCCCGCCGGCACTTTCGACCGCTGGCTTGCCTCGACAGGGCGTCTCGGAGGTCAGCGTAAGGTCCCCAGACTGTTCAACGACCGCCATATCGTAGACCCAATCATCCGCATGTGCGGCATAAAAGAGAATACAAATTCATAAAAACATGAAACTTAGACATATATTAGCAGCATCAGTGATGCTCGCCGCATGCTCGGCAATGGCGGCGCAGCCCAAGTACATTTTCTACTACATCGGCGACGGCATGGGCATGGGTCCCGTGCAGGCGGCGCAGACCTACAACCGCACAATCCTCGGCAACGACAAGTCGCTGACCATGATGCAGTTCCCGGTAATAGGCTGGATCCAGACCTATTCCGCTAACCGCGACATCACCGATTCCGCCGCAGCCGGAACGGCACTCTCGACCGGCTTCAAGACCAAAAACAGCATGCTCGGCATGAGCCCCGATACTGTCGCCGTCACTTCTGTTGCCAAGACACTGTTCGACCGCGGCTACGGCGTCGGCATAACCACCTCGGTCGCCCCCGACGACGCGACACCCGGAGCTTTCTACGCCCATGTGCCCTCGCGCAAGATGCAGTACGAGATAGACTGTCAGATGGCTGAGAGCGGCTATCAGTTCGTAGCCGGTTCCGGACTGAGCGGACTGAAGAAAGACGGCAAGGAAACCGACGTCCTCGACCGTTTTGCAGCCAACAATGTTCAGATTGTACGCGGTCCGGAGGGTATAAAGGAAATGAATTCCGACCGAGTCCTTCTTCTTAGCCACGAAGATGTCCCTTCGTGGAACATCGGTTACACGATAGACTCCATCGCCGGACGCCTGACACTTCCCATGATGGCGCAGGCTTGCCTCGACCAGCTTGAGAAGACCTCGCCTGACCGCTTCTTCATGATGGTCGAGGGCGGCAACATCGACCATGCTCTCCATGGCAACGACGGAGGAGCCTCGATCAAGGAAGTGCTGAATTTCGACGAGGCTATTGCTGTAGCTTTCGAGTTCTATCGTCGCCATCCCAAGGAAACGCTCATCGTCGTTACTGCCGACCACGACACAGGCGGTCTCGTGCATGTGCATCCCAAGGGTTCAAAGGGCGGTCTGAGCAACATCGATTATCAGAAGGTGTCTAAAGAGGAGTTCAGCGAGTACTGCAAGGCGCTTCTCAAGAGCCGCATGAACTATACCTGGGACGACATGAAGCAGTATCTTGCCGACAATCTCGGTCTTTTCTCGAAAATCAAGGTGTCGCCCGAGCAGGAAGAAGCTCTCAAGGCAGGCTTCGACAAGACTTTCGAGCAGCGTAATTCCGCCGACCAGAAGACTCTCTACGCGAGCTTCAACGCTTTCTCTGTCGACGTGTTCAACCTTCTGAATCTCGACAGCGGCATAAGTTTCTGCACAACCAGCCACTCCGGCAACCCCGTGCCTCTGTTCGCTTTAGGTGTAGGCGCCGAGCGTTTCAGCAAGGTCAACAACAACATCGACGTACCCAAGACAATACTCCGGATAGCCACTGGAAAGTGATGGGCTATGATGCACGTATGAGCCGGACGGCTCTTGTCGCCGGCGACGGGATGATGGAACGTCTGCGCCGTTGCCGTGTCATCGTTTTCGGTGTCGGCGGTGTCGGCTCATGGTGCGTCGAGGCGCTTGCCAGGACGGGCATAGGACATATCACCATTGTGGATTCCGACGATGTCGCCGAGAGCAACATCAACCGTCAGCTGCCGGCAATGACTTCCACTGTCGGGCGTCCGAAGGTTGATGTCCTTCGGGAGAGGATTCTTGATATTAATCCGGATGCCGAGGTCGTTGCGCTGTGCCGTCGGTATACGCCGGAAACCGCAGCCGATTTCGGGATAGAGAGCTACGACTACGCCATCGACGCCATCGACTCGCTGCCGGACAAGGCAGACCTTATTCTGAGGTGTACTTCGCCCGCGACGGCACCTTCGTGCGCTTTCTTCTCGTCGATGGGCGCGGCGCGGAAGCTCGACCCGGCAAAGATTGCCGTCGCTGAGTTCTGGAAAGTGGAGGGCTGTCCGCTCGCACGCGCCTTGCGCACGCGCTTCCGCCGAGCTGGCGTCTATCCTCAGCGAAAATTCAAATGTGTCTACAGTCCGGAGACGCTGCCACACCGCCAGGAAGGCGAAAAAGGCGTCAACGGCACCTTCGCTCATGCCACAGCAATCTTCGGTCTGACCCTCTCCTCTCTCGTCGTCAAAGACATCTACGCCTCGACGAAATAGCCGGGTTTATTTATCCTACAGCGGGTTTCGCTATGGGATAATGGATTTTTTCATACGCCTCAACCACATCGGAGAGAGCGGTCAGCTCAACTGCATTCTTGTCGCCTGCCGGAGTCTCATCCGTCACAAGCGGAAGCAGTTCCTCAATGCGTTTGAGCGCATCCTCATATTGCTGTCTTGAGATGTTCATGGCTATCATATTATTGTACTCTTACGAGGTTGCCGTCGTCGAAGCCTACGGCGACGATTTTGCCGTGGAACAGCGATGAGGGGCTGTCAGCTTTCGTTTTCAGGTAGCGGGAGACAGCGCTGACAACTGCGTTCAGGATGCTTTCCCATTCGGTATCCTTCATGTCTTTTGTATACAGCTCAGTATACTGCTGCTCGGGTACGAAATCCTCGTCGCATGCCCAGTCCTCATCGTTCTCGTCGTAATGGCGCGAACCGGCAAGATGCAGCATGTATGTGGAATCTTCCGATTCGAATATTCCGATATAGATAGCCGTAATTCCCTCCGGAGCGGGATTGTCGACAGCCTCGAGCCATGCGAAGATTCTTTCGTCAAATGTGTTGTCTGACGACTTACATTTGAAAATGTTTTTAAGATAGTGTATCAGGTTCATGGTATCAGTTATTTAGATTGTTTAACTTGGAGGTGTCTCGGGCAGCTGCTGCATTTCGACGAGTCGGCGGTAGAATCCGGCGGCTTCGGGGCGCAGAAGTTCCTCATGCGTGCCTCGTTCGACAATGCGTCCCTCGTGGAGCACGCAGATGAGGTCGGCGCGGCGGATAGTCGACAGTCGGTGGGCGATAACAAGAGTGGTGCGGTCCTTCATCAGACGGTCGAGAGCCTGCTGCACGAGTGTCTCGCTCTCGCTGTCGAGCGCTGAGGTAGCTTCGTCGAGGATAAGGATTGCCGGATTCTTGAGCACGGCGCGGGCTATCGAAATGCGCTGGCGCTGACCGCCCGACAGACGGCATCCGCGGTCGCCGATCATCGTGTCATAGCCCTGCTCGGTAGACATGATGAAGTCGTCGGCGTTGGCTATGCGTGCTGCGCGGCGCACATCGTCGAGCGTAGCGTTATCGACGCCGAAGGCTATGTTGTTGAAGATGGTGTCGTTGAATAGTATGGCCTCCTGGTTGACGTTGCCCATGAGCCCGCGGAGGTCGGCGACGTTCAGCTTGCGCACGTCGGTGCCACCGACGCACACGCTGCCGCTGTCGGTGTCGTAGAATCGCGGGATGAGGTCGGCGAGAGTCGATTTGCCGGAGCCCGACTGACCCACGAGCGCCACTGTGCTTCCCGCGGGTACCTCGAGGTTGATGTCCTCGAGTACCTTGTGCTCGCCGTCGTAGCTGAAGCTGACGTCGCGGAAACTTACGCCGAGAGTGTCGGCATGAGGCAGACGCACGGCGTCGGCGGGCGACTGTATGGGATTGACGGCGTTGAGAATCTTGTCGACGCGCTCCATTGACGCAAGACCTTTCTGAATCGAATACGCGGCTTTCGACAGTTCCTTGGCAGGATTGATGATATTGTAGAAAATCACCATGTAGTAGATGAACGCCGCGGCGTTCATGCTAGAGTGTCCCGACAGGATGAGGCTGCCGCCGAACCACAGGATTATAGCTATCGCCGTGGTGCCGAGCAGCTCGCTCATGGGGTGTGCGAGCGACTGGCGTCGCGCCACCTTGTTCGAGATGTTGTAGAAAACCTGATTCTCGCCGTGGAAACGGGCGCACATCTTGTCCTCGGCTGTGAACGCCTTGATGATGCGCAGACCGCCGAGCGTCTCCTCTATTATCGACATCAGGAGTCCCCACTGCGTCTGACCCTCGTAGGAAGTGCGTTTGAGGCGCTTGCCCACGCGTCCCATCACCAGACCGGCGAGGGGCAGGAGGATGAAGACGAATATGGTGAGCTGCCACGATATGGCGAGCATCATGCCGAGGCAGACGATAATCATGACGGGGTTCTTGAAGAACATGTCGAGCGACGCCATGATGGAGTTCTCTATCTCGGCGACGTCGCCACTCATGCGCGCCATGACGTCGCCCTTGCGCTCGACGGTGAAGAAACCTATGGGCAGGGAGGTAATCTTGTCGTAGACGTAGTTGCGTATGTCGCGGACGATACCCGAGCGCAGCGGAATTATGAAGTAGGAGCTCAGATAGGTAGCGCCGGTCTTGAGAGCCGTCATGAACACGAGAGCCGCCGCAAGGAGGGCGAGGGTGTACGACGGACCGAAATGCGACATCACTTCCTGAGTGTAGTAGTAGAAGTCGTTGACCACTACATCCTTGAGCGAGCCTTCCGACAGGCTCATATAGGTGTAGCCCGCCTCCTTGATGCCGAAAAGCATCTCAAGGATAGGGATGATGATGGCGAAGGAGAACAGGGTCAGGAATGCCGCGAGGATGTTGAAGAATATGTTGAGCGCCAGATACTTTTTGTATGGCGGTACGAAACGGCGGAGTATGGCGAAGAAATCTTTCATAATTGTTTGGAAATCAGAGGTTGCTGCGGCGCTGCCGACGACGGGTCCATCCGAAGCCGCAGATAATCGGGATAGAGGTTGTTGGCGCGCCGTCCTATGTTCTTGGCGAAGCCTAAGGGGACGCCGTCGTATGTGGCGGTGACGATGCCGCGGGCGCACGCCTCTGGTATGTCGGTCAGGCTGTCGCCATGAAGGTACGACATCGCGGCGGCATAGTCGAGCGGAATGCTGTCGAATGCGTCCGGATTGAATGCCGTGCTGAATGCCGTTTCCCACGCCGGCAGAGTGTCCTTGCCCTTGAGGCGGCAGAGCGGCAGACCGCAGCGCATAAGTTTCAGTCCCGAAGCAAGATATGCGAAGAATGCTGCCTGATTGGCGGAGCATACGCTGAAGGCGTCGCCGTCGGCGAGCAATGTGTATTTTTCAGGATTAAGAAGCGCTTTCGAGGCGAAATCGGCGGTGTTTTTGTCCCTGACGGCGGCAGGAGCTTTCATTTTAGGCTCTGAGAAACCGCTCTCGTGCTTGCGCAGTGCGGCGATGAACAGTCCCTCGCCGCGCACAAGTCCGGGGAAGAGGTGGTAGGAGTGGTGTGGCGTCCCGAAGCCTCGGCATACGCCCTCGAAGCGGTCGAGGCGCAGGTCGACGCTCTCGGCGCCGAGCTCTTCGGCTATGAAGCCCACGTTTTTCTCGTTCTCGTCAGGGTTGAAAGTGCATGTGCTGTAGATGATGATGCCGCCGGGTTTCAGTGCGTCCCACACGCCTGCCAGAATCTCGCGCTGGAGCGCGGCGCAGCTTTCGACGAGGCTGCGGCTCCACTGGCGTATCGCCTCGGGTTCCTTGCGCATCATGCCCTCGCCGGAGCAGGGAGCGTCGACGGCAACGATGTCGAACACCGGACCGAGCTTTCCGAGCTTTGCGGCGTCGCTGTTGCACACTGCGATGTTCGGGTAGCCGTACTTGCCGAGGTTCTCTGTCAGGGCGCCGGCACGCTTGCGGTCGTACTCGTTGGCGAGAATCGCCGAGCCGGCTGGCAGCCCTTCTGTAGCGGATATCGTCTTGCCGCCGGGCGCCGCGCAGGCGTCGAGGAAGCGCAGGGTGGCGCCGTCGCCGCGCTGGCGGACGATTTCTCTGACTGCTTCGGTCATTATCATCGACGAAGCGTCCTGGACGTAGTAGAGTCCCTGATGCCATGCCGGATCGGCGGCAAAGACCGGCCGTTCGTCAAGATAGATGCCGGTTCCGAGCCATGGCACGCGCTTGAATCCGTCGGCTGGACTGACTCCGCGCAGGGCATTGGACCGCACCGATACCGACGGCTCTGTGTCCGACAGAGCTGCAGCGAGAGTGGCGGCGACGTCGCCGGGCAGCGACTCGTGAAGCATGGCTGTGAAACCTTCTGGCAGTTCTCTCGGGCTCATTGGCGCTGGCGGAGTATAGCCTTCACTTCCTCAAGGAGATAAGGCACTTCAACAACATGGTAGCCTGCTATGTCCGGGTGGAAGACGCCGAGGCTGCAGCGGTCGACGTCTATCCCGTATTTCGTGGCGAGCAGGTAGCGGTACATGCTCTGCTGCAGGGCGTAGTGGTGGAACGACGTGTCCGGCACGTGGCTCAGCGGATAGCGTCCGGTGCGTCCGAAGTTCGATATAACGGGCATGCCGTCGCTGTCGACCACCTTCTTCGACCGTTTCCAGTCGTACATCTCGAACGAGCCGTCTCTGTAGCCCAGGAAGTCGAGCGTGCCGGCTATGCGGTATTCCTCGCTGAATAGTGCCCATTCTGTTCGGTAGGGTGTCAGCGGATGGTCTTTGGCGAACTGGAGGAAGCGGCGGAAGGCTCCGTCGGCAGCGGCAGCCTCGTCCTGCGTCTCTCCGAGCCAGTACTTTTCTATGCGGGCGTGCATTTCGGTGCCGAGGCGTGACGCCTCGTCGGCTTTGGCGCGCCACTCGGCTTTCAGCATCTCGGCGGAGCACAGGGGCGTAGCCTTGCGCTCTGCCCAGTAGTCGGCGTCGAATTTCTCGAAATAGTCGGCGATTACCGTTGTCACGGAGTCGCAGCGCAGGATGCCGTCGACGATGTAAATATGTTCATCGGGCTCGAATGTCACGCGCCTGTCGCGCGGATGGCTGTTTGCGTCGTTGTAGCTCATGGTTCGCCGTGGAGGAGTATCAGTTGCGAGCACTTCTCGCGGGGAAGCGCCATTACGTGGATACGTGTCTCGTTTACCGTAGGCTCGGCGTCGCGGCATACGGCTATTCCGGCAGACTCAAGCTCGTGGCACACGGTGCCCATAGCCGTCTGCGGAGTGTTGTTCTTGTCGCTCAGGTGGCACAGGAACACACGCCTTAGCAGACCTGCAGCCGCGACCGACGCGACGTAGCGTCCCGTGTCGCTGTTGTCGAGGTGACCTATAGTCGAGGCTATGCGCGCCTTGAGGTGCTGGGGGTAGGGACCGGTGCGGAGCATGTCGGCGTCGTAGTCGCTCTCTATCATCAGGTACTGAGCCTTGCGCACGTAGTAGTCGGTGCGTGCCGTTATGGTGCCTGTGTCGGTGGCTACGACGAACACTGCGCCGGGACCTTCGATGCAGAAGCCGCAGTTGTCGCTGCCGTCATGGCTCGTCTCGAAAGCCGTCACGGTCATCGGTCCGACCGTGAAAGGAAATTCCTTGTAGATGGGAGTATGGTAGTCGGCGATGCGGCGCGACATGCTGTGTCGTCGCAGCAGACCGTTGAAAGCCTTCGGCGTGGCATAGAGGCGCATGTGGCGGTTGTAGCGCAGTATGGCGTAGGCGAAACGCACATGGTCGCTGTGGTCGTGGGTCAGGAGTATGCCCTGTATGGTGTGTATGTCTATTCCGTTGGCGGCGAGCTGTTCGGTCACGTATTTGTTGTTGACGCCGGCGTCGATGAGCAGACCGCATTCCGGTGTGCCTATGTACGAGCAGTTTCCGCTCGAGCCGCTGCCGAACGAAAGGAAGCGCATCCTCTCGGGGAGCTCGAAAGCCGTCTCGCCGAGTGCCTGCAGGTTGGCGCTGCCTGCGTCGCTCTCCGACGGAAGGTCGAAGAGTCCCGGCTGGTCAGCCCAGAGGAGCTGGTTGCGTTTCTGTCGGCGTCGGCTCATGTTCAGTCGGAATAAAGAAGAAAGATTGCAGGACGCTTGTCGTAGTTGTACTGCGCCTCGCGCCATTTTTTCAGCGGCATCGTGCGGATGCTCTGCGATGCTCCGGTGATGTCGGATGCCACGCACAGCAGCATCTCGCCGGGCAGCGACGAGGCAAGCTCGCCGATGAGGCGGTTGTTGCGGTAGGGGGTCTCGATGAATATCTGTGTCTGTCGCCGCGAGCGTATATCGCGCTCCATCTGGCGGAGTGCCGCGCCGCGTTTGGCTCCGATGGGGAGATAGCCGAGAAAGGCGAAGCTCTGACCGTTGAAGCCTGAGCCCATGAGCGACAGGAGTATGCTGGACGGTCCTACGAGCGGCACTACCTCCACGCCTTTGCGCTGCGCCGCTGCGACGAGGTCGGCGCCGGGGTCGGCGACGGCGGGGCAGCCAGCCTCGCTGATAACGCCTATGTCGTGTCCCTCGAGCGCGGGAGCGAGCATGCTCTCTACTTCGCCGGCGAGGGTGTGCTCGTTGAGCACTGTGAAGTCCAGGTCATCTATCACTATCGAGCGGTCGCATGTCTTGAGGAAACGGCGCGCGGTGCGTAGTTCTTCTACTACAAAATATTTTATGGTGCTGATAAGTCGCAGATTGCGTTCCGGCAGTACGTCGGAAGGCGTGCTGTCTGACAATAGTGAAGGAAATAAATATATTTTGCCCGGTTTCACAAATGCAAAGGTAGTGAAAAATCGACAATAATGAAAACGTTTATTGAGGTAGATGACGCTATCCCGTCCCTCCGGGGCTGTCATGCTTTAAGAGGGCGTTTCATAATATCTGTTAAACCACAGACCAAAAAGTCTGAGATGGATTTATAGCTGAGTCGAAGGAGCATAGCGGTGGCTATGTGACTGAGACGAAGATATAAAGACACTCAGAATTTTTGGAGGCGCAGCCTTTGATACCCGCGGACTGATATTTGAATATGACCCTGGAACTACCGATTTTTAACAATAGTACCGGATTGGCGTCTTTTTGTTAACTTGCCCATCGTTCATCGGTCACATAGCCACCGCTATGCTCCCTCTTCACAATGTGCAATTTAAGCAAAAATACACCAACCTGTGGCTTA
>JAGBDG010000201.1 GCA_017937625.1 Muribaculaceae bacterium
CCCCGAAATAAATAACTAATAATCAGCATGTTATGATTCTAAAGCGTACGTTTTTGTCCTTGTTGGCAGTTTTTGCGGCTCTTGCGTCCTACGCGGAGTGGATGTCGACCGTACATGATTTCGGAGCCTTTTCGGAAGAAATGGGTTCTGTGAGCTATGCTTTCGAATATGTCAATACCGGCGACTCGCCCGTAAGCATCCTCAATGCGCGTCCGTCGTGCGGATGCACCACTCCGGCGTTTGACCGCGGTGCCATACAGCCGGGCGACACGGCGTCGGTGACGGTGACCTACGACCCGCAGGGACGACCGGGGCGCTTCTCGAAGTTCGTGGGCATAGAGATGTCCGACGGCTCGCGCTGCAAGCTCTACGTAAAAGGCACAGTCGTAGGCTCGGACAAATCGGTGGGCTTGCGTTTCCCCGTGGACCTGGGCATGGGACTCAAACTTGAAAAAGGAGTTCTGATGTTCGGTCATGTGCTCAAGGGGCATATCAAGACAGCGTCGCTCGACCTTTACAACCAGTCGAACAATGTCCTTGAACCGTCCGCTGCCACGCCTCCGCAGATAACCGCTGTTTTCGAACCGAAGAAAATCCAGCCCGGCGACCAGGGTACGGTGCTTTTCACTTTCGACGCCGCCAAGGAAAAGGAATACGGCATGGTGAACGACACCGTGTATCTGTCGGCGTCGCCTCTCAGCAGCTATCTGTTTGAGCTGCCTGTCGTTGCGATAGTCGACGAAGATTTCTCCGGGCTGAGCGCCGGGGAGCTCGACAGGGCGCCTGTAGCCGTGCTCGGCGCTTCTGGCGTCGACCTCGGGCGCATCGGCGGAACGGCAAGCGGCGAGATAGAGCTGCGCAACACCGGAAAGAGCGCCCTGACCGTACGCCGCATCTACAGCGGCGACAAGGGCATAAGCCTTACAATCAGTAAAAAAGAGATAAAGCCCGGCAAATCGGCGGTAATAAGGGTGACTGTCGGTCCGGAAGCGGTGCGCAACGGCATAGTCAACGCCCGCACCTCGGTCATAACCGATTCTCCGTCAGCTCCCGTGCTGTCGTTCCGCATTGTCGGGACGGCGGAGTAGGGCGTCGGTGTCGATGCCGAGCATACGCAGCGGCGTGACCACGAAATCGCGCTGAGCCGCACGCGGGTGGGGCAGCGTAAGCTCCGGCGTTTCCATAGTCAGCCCGTCGACGGCTACAATGTCGATGTCTATCTCCCTGTCGCGGTAGGAGCCGTCGGGGTTGCGGTGGGGCATGGAGGAAAGCTCACGCTCTATTGTCTTGATGCGTCTCAGAAGTGCCGTCGCCCCGTCCTCTGTGACCCTTTCTTCGAGAGTAAGCACTGCCGCAAGGTTGATGAACGGCGCGCTGCTCTCGAATCCGTCGGGCTCGTTGTGGTACGGAGCCGACACGCGGACAGCGCCGAGAAGCGCTATCCGCCTCACTGCCGCCTCAAGGAAAGCCGTTCTGTCGCCCGAATTGGAGCCGAGGCTGAGATAAACATTGCAGGACATGGATAAATAAGTCTTAGAGCCTGCAAAATTATATATAATCTCGGCAAATATCATTAACTTTGCACAAATTATCTAAACCACTATCTCATTCTCACAAATGAAAAAAGTTATTTCATTTCTGTTTGCCGCCGCACTGTCTTTCGGGGCGGCATACGCCGCACAGCTTGTGCCTGTGTTTCAGGAAACGTTCTCGCGTTGCAAGAGCACAGTAATCCAGGGCGGTTATTTCAGCGAATCGACCTATTTCGAATATGACACCGCCGACAACGAAGGCTGGGACTCGCGCAACGTCTACCAGAGCGAGCGTGCCGTCAAGTTCAGCGCCAAGACAAAGACCGGCACCGCCACCAGCCCGGCGATAAGCTTCTCCGGCGATGTCGCTGCCAAGGTAGTAGTCCGTCTGCGCGTGCAGGCATGGAAAAACGACAATGTCGACGTACATGTGCGCTTCGACGGCATCGACCAGGAATGCGTCATCAACAGCAATGATGCCAACACCATCAGCGACCGCAGTCTTGAACCCTACGAGATCACGTTCACTAATATTCCTACGGGCAGCAAACTCAGTTTTTCCGCCACAGCGCGCGACGAGAAAGTGACCCGTTTCTTCCTCTCCGACATCGTTGTCTTCGAGGAAGTAGAGAGCAGCGCCGACGCCGTTCTCGTTCCGTCGGCGTTCTACCACCACTTCGACGACATCATGATCGGCGACGAGAGCGAGGAACGCACAGTATCGTTCCTTTGCGCCGGTTTCGACGGTCCTGTCGAGGCTGAGAGCACCGAAAACTTCACCGTCGGCGCCATCAGGGACAATGTCCTTCCCATCCGTTTCACTCCCCGCAACGCCGGCTCGAAAGACGATGTCCTCGTTGTCCGCGGAGGCGGCAAGGAACAGAAAATCATACTTACCGGCAACGCCAAGGTGTATGCTCCTGTCGTAGCCGAGGCTTCCGACATCACGTCGGGCAGCTTCAGGGCATGCTGGGAACCCGCGGCAGGCATGGACAAACTCGTGCTCACCGTCTACACCAAGGAAAACGGACCTCTTGTCGCTCCCGACCTGATGTTCACGAAATATATCGAAGGTCAGTCGAACAACCGCGCCCTCGAGATTTTCAACGGCACCGGCAAGGACGTGTCGCTCAAGGGCTACAGTCTCAAGATGGAGTCGAACGGCGCAGGCGGTCTGACATACGCTCCTTACGACCTTCCCGACCAGACACTCGCCGCCGGCAAGACTTTCACTCTATGCAACGCCCAGTGCAGCGGTCTGCGCGACATCGCCGACAAGACCATCGGCTTCCAGGACGGCGGCTATGCCAACATCACCACCTTCACGGGCGACGATGCTATCGGTCTTTTCAACCCCGCCGGCGAGCTTGTCGACCTTCTCGGCTACGAGAGCTACGACGTCAATCCGCGCGTCGACGGCAACTGGGGTACCGACGTGTCGTACTACCGCAAGCCGGACTGCTATATGCCTCACGACAAATTCTATGTCGAGGAATGGGAAAAGCATGAGAAAGACTATATGGAAGACTACGGCACCCACACCATGGACGCCGAGGGACCCGTCCGCAAGATTGTCGAGCAGGTAGAGCTGCCCGGCGACGCAACATCCTACGACGTGAAGAACCTTGCGTCAGGCACGCACTACTACTATGCCGTCCAGGCTTACTCCAACGGTTTCAAGACTCCGAGCTCCAAAGAGAGCGAGGCTGTCACAGAGACAGGTACGGGCATCGACAACGTGGCGGTTTCCGTGCTTAAGGACAATGCCGTCTATAACCTCAGCGGTGTCCGCGTGGCTGAAAACACCGGCGCCATCAGCGGACTTCCCGCCGGCATCTATGTGTCGGGAGGCAGAAAACTTGTCATAAAATAAATATTACTTTCGGCGGACTGTGTACGATTATGGCACAGCCCGCCTTATATATAAAACTTATACTATATGAAATTCCATTTCATTTCAGCGCTTGCAGGCATTCTGCTGATGTCGCCGCATGCATACGGTATCAGTCTCAACGGCTGCGTTGTCCGGTCCGATGACAAAGCCACAGACCGCTATGGAATGTACACGTTTGACACGTCAGATCCTTTGTCGCTGCGCGCGCTTCCCGGCGGCAGCGGTGTGTCGGCGAAAGGCGGCGGTACCCTCGCCGGCAATGAATACTATGCCATTGACGCCGACAGGGGGATACTGAATGTCTACGACCCGGAGACATGGAAAGCGCACAGGAGTTTCAGCAGTGTCACGCCGGCGCTCGACATGACTTATGATTCCTCCGACGGCATGACTTACTGCATCTTCGTCGACCAGGTGTCGTATCTTGGCGTGCTCGACGCGACAAAAGGTACGCACTCTCTCATCGGCGAGATAGGGCAGCCTGTCGTGGTCATAATGAGCGACGGCAAGGGCAAGCTCTATGGAATAGGAATGGAAGGAAACCTGTACAGCATCAGCAAGAGCGACGGCAGCGCCACCCTCATAGGAAACACTGGCGTGACGCTCTTCCTGTCGCAGTCGGCTACCGTCGACACACAGACCGGGAAGTGCTACTGGGTTGCCGCGCGCGAGGACTATTCGACGGGGCTCTATGAAGTCGACCTCACTGACGGCAGCGCCACTCTTCTCTACAATTTCCCGAATAATGAAGAAATCACCGGACTGTACGTGGCTCCGGAGCTTCCCGCCGGGACTCCTGAACGAGCATCCGGCATCGCCGCAGCATTCGACCGCGGCTCGCTCGACGGAACGCTCGGCTTTGTCATGCCCGCTAAAACCGTCTCGGGTTCCGCGCTCACGGGCTCGCTCGGGTGGACCGTCCTTGTCGACGGAAGCAAGACTGCCGAAGGCAGCGCGCAGCCGTCTGAAAAGGTCTGCGTGCCTCTTACTGTAGAACGTGGCAGACATGTGTTTACGGTGGTCACATCTGCAGGCGATGTCCGCGGACTGCGCGGAGCCACGGAAGCATGGACCGGCAATGACAATCCTGTCGCGCCCGACAGTGTATGTCTGCGCAAGGAAAGCGCCGGAAAGGCAGTACTCACATGGAAGCTTCCGCAGGGTGGTGTCAATGGCGGATATGTGGATGCATCGGCGCTCCACAGCATGGTGACACGTCATCCGGACGGCAAAGTATTCGACATCGCCCCCGGCGAGACTAAGCTCACCGACGAGATAGATGCCGACCGGCAGACAGCATACAGCTACACCGTCTACGCCGAAGCCAACGGCGAGAAATCGGAAAGCGTTACTTCCCGCAGCGTCACCATGGGACCCGCCGGCGACGTGCCGTACGTTCTCGATTTCACTTCAGCCGCGCAGAACGCGCTTCTGATGACAGAGAACAACGACGTGTCACGCTGGATTACCGACAAAGGCAAGGCGACACTGGGTTCGCTCGCCGATGCCCTGGTCGATGGCTGGCTCTTTTTACCGGGACTCGCGCTGAAAGCCGACGACAATTACCGTCTGAGCTTCGGCACCGAAGGAAGCGGCATGACTGTCGAGGCGTGCCACGGCATACTTCCCTCGTCCGCCGACATGACGGATGAAATAATTGCCGCCAAGCCCGTTTCCGGTACTGAGAAACATTCGACGACATTCCACGTCGCTGCCGACGGCGAATACTACATAGGCATACATGCTTCGGGCTATCCGAGCGCTGTGACTGTCAGCTTCGACAACGTCCGTCTCGAACGCACAGGTTCGTCCGCAGCTCCCGCGGCTCCCGAACTAAGCGCCTCCGCTTACCCGTCCGGCGCGCTGGGCGCTGAGATAAGCATATCGGTGCCGTCACGTACAATCAAAGGCGATGTCATAGAAGAGACTGTGACCGTCACCCTTATGCGCGACGGCGAGATTGTAAAAGTCTTCGAGAATGGAAGCGCCGGCTCTGTGCTGACCTACAGCGATACCGCCGCCGGACAGGGCTTCAACGTCTATGAGGCATACGCAAGCAACGGCAACGGAGACGGCGAACACAGCACAGCCAAAGTGTACGCCGGACCGGACGTACCGGCAGCGCCGTCAGGCGTGAGAGTGGAAGAGACCGAAGAAGGAAAAATATATATCAGCTGGGAGGCGCCTTCGGCAGGCGCCAATGGCGGTTATATCGATTCGTCGGCACTGACTTACATCGTGGAGCGCAACGGATGGAAAGAAGTCGCGCGCGGTGCCGGTCTGTCTGTCACCGACATCATAGAAGAAAGCTCTGAGACGCAGCTTCTCGCTGTCTATACTGTCAAGGCTGTGTCTGACCGCGGTGAAGGTCCTGCTTCAATACCGCAGGCAATCATAGCCGGCAAGCCTTATAAGCTGCCGTACAGCGAAAGCTTCGCCGGCGGCAGGGCGTCGACATACACATGGGCTTCGCTGCCTACTGATAACGAAAACGTGTGGATGCCATGGTCCGACAGCACCGACGGTATTCCGTCATACGACGGCGACGGCGGTCTGGCGGCGACAATCAATTTCATGCACACGCGCGAACACATGGAGCTCGTGTCCCCCAAGTTCTCCGTCAGGGGTGCCGTCAATCCTGTGCTTGAGTTCTATGTTGCCTCGACTCCGTCTGCCGCAAGCCTTGCTGTCGACATACTCGCCGACGGCACCAGCCGCTACCACGTGAGCGATATTGTCCTCGCCGACGGCATAAATGAATGGCGCAGGGTGGCTGTTCCGCTTGCCGAATACAGCGGCGCTCGCTGGATTCAGCTTTCGCTGTCGGTATCGGATCTCGAATACGAAAGCAGGGTGTTTGTCGACGCTGTGTCGGCATACGACGACATAGACATCAACCTGTGCTCGGGCGCTCTGAGCGTGCCTCTCAGCATGACGGCAGGTGTGGCGTCGAATGTGACCGCGCAAGTCAGAAATGTCGGCAAGAAAGACGTGGACGGCTATACCGTGGCGCTCTACGAAGGCGACAGGATGGTGGCTTCCGCCGAAGGAGGCTCAATCCGGGTGGGCGATACGGCAGAAGTCGCTCTGGAGTACACGCCTCTCGCCGGATCGGCTCCCGAAACCCGCATACATGCGGTGGTTGAATGCGAGGGCGACCTCAACACCAGCGACAATGTCTCGGCAGAAGTCGCCGTACCCGTAGATATTCTTCCTCTTCCGGGCGTCAGCGGTCTTGCCGCGGACTACGACGGCAGTGTCTGCCTGAGCTGGACGGCTCCCGATCTCGGCGACGGCGGCTATGGGCTGGTTACCGAGAGCTTCGAGGACATGACACCGTTTACGACAACAGATTTCGGCGAATGGACTGCCGTCGAGGGCGATCCCACTCACGAGTACAATATGGAATTCAAGGACGCCAAAGGCAACTTCATCGTCTTCCCCGGCGATTACGCTTGGATGAACTATTCCTTCACCGTCGTCGATCTGCTGCAGATACCGCAGGCGACTCCTGAAATTGGGTGGTCGGCAGTGTCGGGCAACCGCTTCATTATGACGGCATACTCGTCGCCATCCGGCAGCGACACTTATTACGGCGACTACATTGTCTCGCCCCGTCTGCAGGGATGCGAGCAGGACATAACCATCCATGCCAAGAGTCTCAACTATCTCGAGGACGGTCTGGAATCGATGTGGATAATGTATTCGAAGGGCACTGCCGATTTCGAGGATTTCGATATCCTGACTGAAATCGCTGCGGTACCCGACAAATGGACGCGCTATACTTTCACCCTCCCCGAAGGAACACAGTATTTCGCCATCTTCTCCTATCAGACCAAGACGGCGCTGTTCCTCGACGACATAAGCTATATTCCCGCCGGAAGCGAAAAGACCGAATACGACCTCAAGGGATACAACGTCTACCGCGACGGCGTGCTTATCAACGACGTACCTGTCGCCGACCCCGCATACGCCGATGCCACGGCTGACGCCGGCAACACCTACAGCTACAGTGTCAGCGCTGTCTATACTGCAGGCGAATCGGCGCTGTGCGAGCCTGTCGGCGTTTCGACCACCGGCGCCGACGGTCCTAAGGCAGAGTCCTTCCGCGTGACGGCTGTCGCAGGGACGCTTATCGTCGAAGACACCGCGATGCGCCCTGTAGCAGTTTACACCGCCGACGGACGCCTTGCCGCCGAGTCGGCAGGAGCCGCCGCTGCGCGTTTCAGTCTCCCCGCGGGGCTCTATATTGTCCGCGCGGGAGGCACGGCAGTGAAAGCAGTGGTAAGATAATGCGCCAGTCTCGCGATTTTCCACTATATTTGCATAAAATAAAGCAAAATGGGAAATCCTCAACGCATACTCTGGGCTGACGACGAGATAGACCTCCTCAAGCCCCATCTCCTTTTCCTGCGGAACAAGGGTTACGACGTCACGACCGCCAACAACGGTCGCGACGCCCTTGAGCTTGCCGCACACACTCCCTTCGAACTCATCATCCTCGACGAGAATATGCCGGGACTCACGGGACTTGAGACGCTTCAGCTCCTCAAGCAGGAGCATCCGCAGACGCCTGTGATAATGATTACCAAGAGCGAGGAGGAGAACATCATGGACCAGGCAGTGGGAAGCAAGATAGCCGACTACCTGATAAAGCCTGTCAATCCGAACCAGATTCTCATTGCGATAAAGAAGCACCTCCATTCGGAGCGCCTTGTCGCTGAGAAAACGACTCAGGACTACCGCGAGGAATTCGGTCAGCTGAGCATGCTCATCAACTCGGCGTCGACAATCGAGGACTGGTATGCGCTATACCGCCGCCTCGTCTTCCGTGAGCTTGAGCTTTCCGATGCCGCCACCAACCTCGACGAGCTTCTGGAGGCGCAGAAGAAAGACGCGAACTCGGAGTTCTACAAATGGCTGCGCCGCAACTATGAGGAATGGGTTACCACCGACAGCCATCCCCTCATGAGCCCTGAGATTTTTCCGAAAAAGGTTTTTCCGCTGCTCGACGCCGGCGAGAAGGTGTTCTTCATCCTTATCGACAACTTCCGCCTCGACCAGTGGAACACGCTCAAGCCGCTGCTCGCCGAGTACTTCAGCTTCGAGGAAAACCTCTATACGTCCATATTGCCGACGGCGACACAGTATGCGCGGAATGCCATCTTTTCGGGTCTGATGCCGCTGCAGATCGAGAAGATGTTTCCCGACCTGTGGATAGACGAGGACTCGGAGGAGGGCAAAAACATCAACGAGTCGCCGCTGATTGCCACCATGCTGGCGCGCTACAGGCGCAATTTCCGCTTTTCCTATAACAAAATCAACGACAGCGCCGGCGGCGAGAGGCTTCTGCGCGATTTCAGCCGTCTGGAGGCTAACGACCTCAACGTGATAGTGCTGAACTTCATCGACATGCTCTCGCATGCCCGCACCGAGTCGAAGATGATACGCGAGCTTGCCGCTACAAACGCAGCCTACCGCTCGCTCACCGAAAGCTGGTTCCGCCACTCGTCGGCGCTCGAGATTTTCCGCCGCATAGCCGCCAAGGGCTATAAGATTGTCCTCACAACCGACCACGGCACCATACGTGTCGACAACCCCATAAAGGTCGTTGGCGACAAGAACACCAACACCAACCTGCGCTACAAGCTCGGCAAGAACCTTGCATACAATCCCAAGCAGGTCTATGAAATCAAGGACCCGTCGCGCTACGGACTGCCTTCGCCCAACGTGTCGACGACGTATATCTTCGCCTCGCGCGACGATTTCTTCGCTTATCCCAACAACTACAACTACTATGTGCAATACTACACGGGGACTTTCCAGCACGGAGGTATCTCCATGGAGGAAATGCTCGTACCTATAATAACTCTTTCACCGAAATGAAAACAATTCAGATAGCCAACGAGGCAGCTCTGCCCGAAGCTGCACGTCAGTTCGTCGAACTGATGGGCGACAACACCGTCTTCGCCTTCTATGGCGACATGGGCGCCGGTAAGACAACATTTATCAACGCCCTCTGCCGCGTGCTCGGTGTTGACCCCGAGGAGACTGCATCGCCCACTTTCGCACTTATCAACGAATATCGCTCCGACACCACCGCCGAGCTGATTTATCACTTCGATTTCTATCGCATCGAAGACCTCGACGAGGC